>JAFYLG010000084.1 GCA_017537225.1 Lachnospiraceae bacterium | reverse complement strand
TGGACAAGGTCATCGCCATCGACCAGAGTCCCATTGGCCGTACCCCTCGTTCCAACCCGGCCACCTATACCGGTGTCTTTGATCTGATTCGCGACCTCTTTGCGTCCACATCCGATGCCAAGGCCAAGGGCTATAATAAGGGCCGCTTTAGCTTTAATGTAAAGGGCGGCCGATGCGAGGCCTGCAGCGGTGACGGTATCTTAAAGATCGAGATGCATTTCCTGCCGGATGTCTATGTGCCCTGTGAAGTATGTGGCGGCAAGCGGTATAATCGTGAAACTCTGGAGGTAAAATATAAAGGCAAGAGCATCTATGACGTGCTGAATATGACGGTGGAAGAAGCATTGAAGTTCTTCGAAAATGTACCTTCCATCCGCCGCAAGATCGAGACTCTCAACGATGTAGGACTGTCCTACATTCGTCTGGGTCAGCCTTCCACGCAGCTGTCCGGCGGTGAGGCCCAGCGCATTAAGCTGGCCACCGAGCTGTCCCGTCGCAGCACCGGTAAGACCATCTATATCCTGGATGAGCCTACTACTGGTCTGCATTTTGCAGATGTCCATAAGCTGGTGGAGATCCTGCGCCGATTCTCCGACCAGGGAAATACGGTGGTGGTCATCGAACACAACCTGGATGTGATCAAGACGGCAGACTACATCATCGACATCGGTCCCGAGGGCGGTGACGGCGGCGGTACCATCGTGGCAGAGGGGACCCCCGAGCAGGTATCCCAGAATCCTGCTTCCTACACGGGACGGTATATCGCCAGATATTTGACCGGCCAAAAGGAAGATAGAGCGGATCACTAGCGGCTTGCGGTGGGTACGCTGGTAGAAATGAAGATTTGTTGTCAGATAACGGAGACGAAAATTCGTTTTTTATTGACAATGAGCTGACGGTTTCATATAATAGAGGTAACCTGTGAGGAGATATGACTCACAAATCCAAGGCAATACGGAGGTAAGGATATGGCATTTTTTGATAAGTTTGATAACCTGCGTGATAAGCTGGTAGCTACCGGCAAGGATGTTTCTGAAAAGGCAAAGGAGACTGCTGCTATCGCTAAGCTGCAGACTCAGATCTCTGTAGAAAAAAATAAGATGAAGGGCCTGTACACCGAACTGGGTAAGGCATATTATGAGAATCCTGAGGATGAGAATGTAGCTGCTTACAGAGATTCCATCGATGCTGTTAAGGAGATCATTGCCAGCTACGAGAAGGAACTGGCAGCATTGAAGGGCTTAAAGCACTGTGAAGGCTGTGGCGCTCCCATGGCTAAGGAAGTACTGTTCTGCAGCAAGTGCGGCACCAAGAACGAGATCCCCGAGGAGCCCGTAGAGGAAGAAGCAGAAGTGGAGATCGTAGAAGAGGTTTCTGCTGAGCCCGAGAAGAAGATATGCCCTGTTTGCGAGGCCGAAGTGACCGAAGATATGGCATTCTGTGAAGTATGCGGTACCAAGCTGGAAGATTAAATGAAGAACTGCGAGATAACGCGTAATGACGCAGGCTGTCCGTAATGGGCAGCCTGTTTTTGCATTTCATTGTTACATTTTCGTATTTGCTGCGTCTAATGGATGAGGAGGTGAGAATGTGAATGATTTTGAGAGAATATATCGGGAATATTTTCAGTATGTATTCTTTTATATCCTGCAGCTGTGCCGAAATCGGGAAATAGCAGAAGAAGTTACCCAGGAGACCTTTTTTACAGCGCTAAATACCAAAGCAAAATTTCAAAATCAGAGTGATATTCGAACCTGGTTGTGTCAAATCGCTAAAAATAAGTATCTGACATTGCTTCGCAAAAAGAAGTTTATTCTGGAAGATACAGAAATAGATCAAATCGAGGATGCGAGGGATTTTCGAATCGATTTGGAAGATAGAGATACCGCGATGGAGATTCATCGTTGTCTGCATTTATTGGAGGATCCCTATAAAGAGGTATTTAGCCTGCGGGTGTTGGGGGAATTATCATTTCGGGATATCGCCCATGTCTTTGGCAAAAGTGATGCCTGGGCCAGAGTGACCTATAGCCGTGCTAAATTAAAACTGATAGAAAGGATGAATTGTCATGAAAATGGATTGTAATGTGATCAAAGATTTGATGGTCCTCTATGGCGTGGGAAGTTGCAGTGAAGAGAGTGAGATGCTGATTCGAGAGCATATTGTGATTTGTGAAAGCTGCAAGAAAATATGGAATGAAATGACGGTTCTGAATGCTGATATGGAGTCTGACGGGATCGAAGAGGTGATCAAAGAACAGAGTGCAGCGGAATTTGCGCATCTCCAGGGTAAGGTGAAGCGATATAACCGAAAACAGGCAGTTCGCTTTAGCGTTCTGTTTATTGTAGTGGCTTGGTTGGTTTGGAACATGGTGGATTGGATCCGATCACCGTATCAGTTATCTGCCCATGAGATTCAAATTTCCAATGTGTATGAGAACGGAGAAGAGTTTGGATTTAAGATAACACTGGTTGATGGAAAAAGATTTGTGGGGAACACCTATTATAGTGCGAGTAGTTTCTTGGAAGAAGGAAGTATACAAATTAATATGGGACGAGATCGATTTGCCAAAGTGGCAAAGAGTGAAGAACTCTCATCTCGATATATCGAACTTCATAGTGATGTAGATAAATTGTATTTTAAAAATCCAGATGATACGTACACGTTGATTTGGGAGCGAGCGGATGGTGTGTCACCATTGACGGAAGAAATTCGAGAAGATATGGTCCAGGTGGAACAAGCGAGAAAAGAATATAAATAGAGGACGGAATAGTAGTAAGGAGGAGATCGGCGGATCTCCTCTTTTTGATAAAACGATGGAAAAACAGAAGAAAACGTATTATAATAAGTGTATCAAAAAGTGATCATAACTACATAAATTTAAGCGCACAGCGTAAGGAGGCGCCAACATGGTTCAAGATATTTTTCCGAAAGTGTTTCATAATGAATATACCTATCACAGTGTACAGGCAGAGGGCCCGGATAGGATTATCCATGTGCCTGCAGCCGATGATTATGTACTGATCTTTCAAGGCAAAAATGTCTATCTGCGGGAGGAGAATGGTGAGATCCATATGCCCAGATACGCAGAATGTGGAGAGATAGCAGCAGAACTGATTTATCTCTTTGCCATCGATGATCGCCAGTATTTCCTCTATCCTCCCAAGGCTGAGCCTGTCGGAATGGAAGGGGCGTCCGTAAGCTTGCCTGGCTATGAGTATATGAAAATCTTTGAGATCCGCCGTAAACAGCCAGGACATCGGGTCTTTGCAGCAGAAACGGCCTATCATCTCTATGTGTGGTATCGTGACAATGGTTTCTGCGGCCGCTGCGGTCAGCCCACAGTGCCGGATGCCAAGGAACGCATGCTGCGCTGTCCTGTCTGCGGCAACATGATCTTCCCAAAGATCGCCCCGGCGGTGATCGTAGGTGTGACCAGAGGCGATGAGATCCTGTTGACCACCTATGCCAACCGAGAGTATAAGAGATATGCTCTGATCGCCGGATTTACCGAGATCGGCGAGACGGCAGAGCAGACCGTGGCTCGTGAAGTCATGGAGGAAGTG
>JAFYLG010000083.1 GCA_017537225.1 Lachnospiraceae bacterium | reverse complement strand
CACCTCAGCCTGTACACCCTGTACAGCTTTGATGACATCGGACAGCTTGCCTACACCGGAGGGCTCGAGGAGGATGCGGTCCGGAGCAAACTGTACCAGCACTTCCTTCAGTGCCTTGCCAAAATCACCTACCAAAGAGCAGCAGATGCAGCCGGAATTCATCTCGTTGAGCTGGATGCCGGCGTCTTTTAAGAAACCGCCGTCGATGCCGATCTCACCGAATTCATTTTCGATCAGTACCAGCTTTTCACCGCGGAATGCTTCTTCGATCAGTTTCTTGATCAGAGTGGTCTTACCGGCGCCTAAAAAGCCGGAAATGATATCTATTTTTGTCATGGTTTTGTACCTCCTGATTTACTGATTGTTCCCAACGTATAATTATAACTCCAATTGCGTCAGGTGACAAGGGGGCAATCCAAAAGAGCATATGAAAAAGAGGCCGTATAACGGCCTCGTGGAGTGTAAAGAAATCAAGCGAAAGAAGCAGTTTCCTGCCAACGCTTTCCTAACTTGCGATACAAAATCAGGAAGCAGATCAGATGTACGCTGAAGGTCAGTGTCCAGCTGATAGGGTAGGAGATGTACAGTGTCTCCAGGCGGTGGAAGTGCTGGAAGATGGTGTAGATCCATACCACACGGAACAGGCAGGCACCGGTGAGAGACACAAACATAGGCAGCAGGGAGCAGCCGATGCCGCGCAGGGAACCTACGATCACATCCATCATGCCGCACAGCGCATAGGTGCTGGCAATGAAACTGAGACGAAGCATACCATAGGAGATAACCTCTGCCTCCGTGGTATAGAGACGCAGCAGTGTGTCGCCAAAAAGATAGGCGGCATTGCCCATGACCAGGCCTACCAGGATGACCAGACCTTCACAGACCAGCAGGATCCGCCCGATACGCTTGTGATTGCGGGCGCCGTAATTTTGTCCCGTAAAGCTGATGGATGTCTGATACAGTGCGTTCATAGAGGTGTAGATGAAGCCCTCGATGTTGGAGGCGGCGGTATTGCCTGCCATGGCGATGGAGCCAAAGGAGTTGACAGAGGACTGGATCAGGACGTTGGAGATGGAGAACAGAGCACCCTGCAGTCCGGCAGGGATACCGATCTGTACCATTTTCCACATTTTTTCAGGAATGATACGAAGCTGTTTGAGATCCAGGCGGTAGTCACTGTCGGTCTTGACCAGACAACGAAGGACTAAAATGGCAGATACGATCTGGGAGATCACAGTGGGGATGGCCACACCGGCTACGCCCATGTGTAAAACGATGACGCAGATCAGGTTCAGTATTACATTGACCACACCGGCGATCAGCAGATAGTAAAGAGGTCGCTTGGTATCACCGACAGCGCGCAATACGGCGGCGCCAAAGTTGTAAGCCATCATGGCGGGCATGCCGGCAAAATAGATCTGCATATATAATATGGAATGCCGGATCACATCGTCGGGAGTACCCATGAGCCGCAGGGCAGGGCCTGCTACAAAGATGCCAACTACAGCCAGAAAACATCCGGCTACCAGAGCGGTCATGATAGCGGTGTGGACCATCTCGGACAGATCCCGCTTGAGTCCGGCACCGTAGAAGCGGGCTACCAGTACGTTAGCCCCCACAGACAATCCGATAAACAGATTGACCAGCAGGTTGATCAAAGCGCTGGTGGATCCTACTGCAGCCAGAGCATGGCTGCCGGCGAAACGTCCTACCACCACGATGTCGGCGGCGTTAAAGAGCAGCTGCAGGACACCAGACAGCATCAACGGAATATAGAAAATCAGGATCTTTTTGAACAAAGGTCCGTTGCACATGTCGATTTCGTATTTTTTAGCGTCATTTTTTCTCATCATCTCACCTCGATCAAGATAACAGAAAACAGTCATTGCCACTGGCTGGTCATCGGTCAGTCAGATACATAAAACGAAAGTCAGTCACACTTATTGTAGCACTGTGGCGAGAGAATGCAATAGCCAGATTGCACGAAAGTAAATTGACGCAACAGGTAAAAAACGCTATACTTATGTAAAGATATAAAAATAATACTCAAAAAGGAGGATACCATATGCAGTATGAATTAAAGGGTGGTGCATTCCCTGTGGTGGAATGCCGTTTGCAGAGCGGTGAGCAGATGATCACGGAGCGAGGCTCCATGGTTTGGATGTCTCCCAACATGAGCATGGAGACCAAGGGCGGTGGCCTGGGCAAGATGTTTTCCAAGGCGCTCACAGGTGAGAGTATGTTCCAGAATATCTATACAGCAAAGGGAGATGGCCTGATCGCTTTTGGCTGTAGTTTTCCCGGACGTATCCTGCCTGTGGAAGTGGGCAAGGGTGTAGATATGATCGTGCAGAAGCGTTCTTTTCTGGCTGGTGAGACCGGTGTGGAGATCAGTGTGACCTTCAATAAAAAGCTGGGTGTAGGTCTGTTTGGCGGCGAGGGCTTTATTATGCAGAGGCTGTCCGGTCACGGCATGGCTTTTATCGAGATCGATGGAGAGCTGATCGAGTACAATCTGGCTCCCGGTCAGCAGATCGTGGTAGATACCGGCAATGTGGCCGGCTTTGAGAGTACAGTCACCATGGATATTCGCCAGGTGCCTGGCATGAAGAATAAGCTGTTGGGTGGGGAAGGCCTGTTTAATACCTATCTGACTGGTCCCGGCAGAGTGCTGCTGCAGACCATGCCCATCAGTACGGTGGCGTCCGTTGTGGCCGGATATATTCCCAGCGGCAACTGATTTTTGAGTGATTAGAATGGGAAATGCAATGATTACATGTTTCTTACTTTTATGAGAAGCAAAATAAAGTGGGAATCTAATAGCCTGTTGTGCCTACAGAAAAAGGCACAGCGGGCTATTTTTTACTGTATCTTTGCCGACTCAAAGGTAGAATGAAACCAAACAAAACCTGTGGAGGAGGTATATATTATGATAAAAAAAGGTGATACGATCCCTGGCATTTTCTCAGTGCTGGTGGGGATGCTTACGATGATCTATATCTTTACCAATGAGAAGATGGTCGTTATGAACGCAGAAACCTACGGAGGTATTGGGCCTGGTTTCTTTCCGTTTGTCTGCGCAGCAGCGTTGATTTTGTTTGGGGTTATTATGATCGTGCAGGGGATCAAACAAAATGGTACGGTGGATTATTTTCAGATGACTCCGGAAAAGAAGGAGAATCTAAAGCTGGTGGGAATGTTGGCGCTATTCTGTTTGATAATGCTTTTGGCGTGGAAGGTGACCAAGATGTTCTTTTTGTGCCTGCCGATTTATATTTTTGCCATGAATAGGTTGTTAAAGCGCAGTTGGTTATTTACTATCTTATTTACTGCGGGAATGACACTGTTTATTTACGGACTTTTTCGTATGGGATTCTCCATTCGTTTCCGTCCATAAGAAAGGGGGCTGACGTATGACACTGGAATTGCTGATGGAAGCTTTTATGGGGCTGTTAAAACCCTCGATCTTTTTCTATATGGGTGTCGGTGTTTTATTGGGAACTTTGATCGGTGCTCTGCCGGGATTGTCTGCTACCATGGGTGTAGCCTTGATTACCCCTATTACGTTTTGGTTGGACAAGGCTGATGGTTTTGCTATGCTGATGGGATTATGGAATGCAGCTATTTTTGCCGGAGGTATTACGGCCATTCTGATCAATACCCCAGGCACTCCTGCATCGATTACTCAGGCGTGGGACGGCTACGATATGTATAAACGAGGACAAGGTGGCTTAGCCCTTGGCATCAATGTCATTTTTTCGTTCCTTGGTGGCATGATTTCCATTGTTCTATTGATCGTTTTGGCAAAGCCTATTGCTGATTTCACCATTAAGTTTGGTCCTGCGGAGTATGCATTGGTAGCACTGTTTGGCATGACCATGATGATCGCTGTATCCAATGGCAAGGTAATCAAAGGATTGTTGTTGGGTTTTTTGGGATTGGCGTTGTCGACAGTAGGTCTGGATCCTGTTACCGGTCTGAAACGTTTTACCTTTGGCAGCATTGATCTGCAGACGGGTGTGGCCTTTATCCCGGTGATGATCGGTCTGCTGGGTTTGGGTGAAGTGTTCTACCAGATGTATGACTATAACAAGAACAGAGCAGCCCAGGAACAGGAAGCTCGTAAAGTGGGATTGTCTTTGGGACGCGTACTGCCTACCGCCGCAGAGATGAAGGCATGGCTACCCCGCAATCTGATCGTCAGTGTGATCGCCACGGTAATTGGTGCGATCCCTGCTGCCGGTGGTGATATCTCTGCTATCATTTGCTGGGGTAATTCCAAACGTTTCAGTAAAGAGGGAGACAAGTACGGACATGGTTCTGCGGAAGGATTGGCGGTTTCTTCCACAGCGAACAATGGCGTAATTGGTGGTGCTATGTGTACTATGTTGACACTGGGTATTCCCGGAGATGCTGTTACAGCTGTTTTGCTGGGCTCTTTAATGATGTATGGCCTGACTCCCGGTCATTCTATGTTTAGTGAGCATATCGGATTTACTGCAGAGATCATGGTGCTGATGGTCATCGCTAATATCATGTTCCTGATCATCGGTCTGGCTACGGCTAAACTCTCTGCCAAGATGCTGAATCTGAGTCAGCCCACTGTTTGGGCAGCAGTGGGTGTATTGTGCATTGTGGGCTCTTATTGTATCAGCAACAGTTTTATGGATGTTGTGATCATGTTTATCATGGGTATCCTGGGATTTTTCCTAAAAGTCTATGATTTCCCTTCAGGACCTTTGGTACTGGGACTGTTGTTGGGTGGTACTGTAGAGAAAAACATGCGTACTGCGCTGATCATTTCCCAGGGCGATTGGAGTTACTTTGTGAGACGTCCCATTTCTTTGGTGCTGTTGGTACTCATTGCTCTCTCCTTCCTCTATCCTGTGATCCAGGTTATGACGGCGAAAAAGAAAACGGCAACAGATTCTGAGACGGTATAATTCTGTGATTTTTTGACAAACACTATCTCCTGCGGCATACGCGCATATGCTGCTTCCCTAATAAAGCGGTTCACAGAGTATTCTGTGGACCGTTTTGTTTTTTGCTGATTCTTAGTTGAATTTGTGGTAAGATTAAGCACAAAATGGGGGAATAGCGGCGAAAGTCACAAAGACAAGATCCAAAAAGACGGGTCGCCTTACCTAGCTAAAGGAGTATCCATGAAACCGAGAAGCCATCGTTGGAATCTGATTATTACGATTGCTATTTTTATTGCAGCTTTTTTATTTAGTTTATTATTTCAGGAATTGCGCGTGGGGGAGCATATTACCACGTTGTTTGTGTTTGCTGTGTTTTTGATTTCATTGATCACGGACGGATATGTGTATGGTGTTAGTGCGGCGGTGGCAAGTATGATAGCCATCAATTATGCCTTTACCGCTCCTTATTTTGAACTGGATTTTATTATTCCGTCCAATTTGATTTCTGCTGTGCTCATGGTGATCATTGCCGTACTGACAGGCACACTGACGATTCGGATCAAGCGTCATGAGATGATGAAAGCCGAGACGGAAAAGGAACGAATGCGGGCAAATTTGCTGCGGGCAGTGTCCCATGATCTGCGTACACCTTTGACGACGATCTACGGTGCCAGTTCCACCCTGTTGGAAAACCAGGAGAATCTTACCTTGGGACAGAAGGAGAGCATTCTGCGCAGCATTCGGGAGGATTCGGAGTGGCTGATGCGTATGGTAGAAAATCTGCTGTCCATCACTCGCATCGATAGCGGCCAGATCCGTCTGATCAAGACACCTACCGTTTTGGACGAACTGATCGATTCGGTAATGAGTAAATTTGTGAAACGGTACCCGGGACAGAAGGTAGCATTGGAGACACCGACAGAGATCGTTGTCATTTCTATGGATGCGATTTTGATGGAACAGGTGTTGTTTAACCTGATGGAGAATGCAGTGCTTCATGCCCAGGGGATGAAGCAGCTGGGACTGCGGGTCACAGTAGAGGGGAATCAGGCATTGTTTGAGGTGACAGATGATGGCTGTGGTCTGTCCAGAGAGCGTTTGGAGGATCCATTTACGGCATATCGTGACGATCACCAACCGGTAATAGATGGTAAGAAGCGCAATGCAGGCATCGGCTTGTCGGTGTGTGCCACCATCGTTCGAACCCATGGTGGTGAGATCTATGCGGAAAATCGACCGTCTGGCGGAGCTCGTTTTTGGTTTTTACTGGAACGAGAGAGAATGAGTGAGGAGGAGTGAAGAGGAGTCCCATGACTAATAATCGCTATAAGATCCTTTTGGTGGAGGATGAGGCAAATATTCGCTTGGTAGTGACTACCCTGTTAGAATCGGCTGAGTATCAGGTGATACAGGCTGGAACCTGCGCATTGGCACAGACCTTATGGGCATCCTATCAGCCGGATCTGGTGATTCTGGATTTGGGATTACCGGATCAGGATGGCATGTCATTTCTTCGTTGGCTGCGTCAGGAATCGTTGACTCCTGTGATCGTATTGTCTGCCCGCAGCGATGAAAAAGACAAGGTAGATGCTTTGGATGCCGGAGCCAACGACTATGTGACCAAGCCCTTTGGGTCGGCAGAACTGCTGGCCAGGGTTCGTACTACCCTGCGCAATTACCGTCATAGCGCAGCGGAGGGAAGACTGCCGGGCGGTCGATTCCAGCTGAGGGATCTGGTGATCGATTACGATGCCAGACGTCTGTTTCGCAACGGAGAAGAGATCAAACTGACCCAGACCGAGTACAATATCATTGCGCTGTTGTCAGAACATTGCGGTAAGATGATGACTTACTCTGCCATTATCAAAGGCATATGGGGCTACTCCGGTGAGGGCAGTATTAAAAAACTGCAGGTCAATATGGCCAACATTCGCAAAAAATTCGGTGTCAAGCCTGGGGAGAGTTGGTACATCACCAACGAACTGGGAGTGGGATATCGTATGGAGGGAGAGCGAGAAGAATGATATACGCAATGCTTTTGTTTGCGGTCACCTATGTACTGATGCTGACGTTCAGTCAGTATCGTCCTTATATTGCACTGGCTTCCGGCGCCATCTTTATCGCGGCTGGGATGCTGCCCGTGGATCAGATCATAGGAGCAATCGACTTTAATGTGCTGCTGATGATCGCCGGTACTATGGGATTGGTGCAGCTGTTTATTGACAGTAAGATGCCGGCACTGCTGGCAGATCTGATCATGGAGAAGGTACCCAGTGTTCAGCTGGCCGCTGTGGCGCTTGCTTTGTTTGCCGGGATTATCTCTGCTTTTGTAGACAATGTGGCTACCGTTCTTATGGTGGCGCCCATTGCCCTGGAGATCTGTAAAAAGTTAAAAACTAATCCGGTACCATTTATTATCGGTATCGCTGTGTCATCTAACCTGCAGGGGGCCGCTACTTTAGTAGGAGATACTACCGCTATTATGCTGGGATCCTATGCCGGTATGAGTTTCCTGGATTTCTTTGTGTATCAGGGAAAGCCAGGTATCTTCTTTGCTGTAGAATTGGGGGCTGTAGTTTCTGCGCTGATCCTGGCCTGGCTGTTCCGCACAGAAAAGCAGCCGGTTCCCCAGGATGATACTCGCACTGAAGTGACGGATATGGTACCTACCGTACTGTTAGTGGGCATGATCCTGTTATTGATTCTGGCATCTTTTATTCCGGGTAAGCCGGATACCACCAATGGTTTGATCTGTATGGCGTTGATGGTCATCGGCATCGGTTACAATTATCTGCGTAACCGTGAGACCACTGCCATCACCGGACCGTTAAAGGCCATTGACTTTGAGACCATTGGATTATTGTTTGGCCTGTTTCTGATGATCGGCGGCATTACATACATGGGAGTGATCGATGCGGCAGCAGGACTGCTGGCAAAGCTGGGAGGCGGCAACGTATTTGTCCTGTATACGGTCATTGTATGGGCCTCCGTGCTGATCTCAGCCTTTATCGATAATATCCCTTATGTGGCTACCATGTTGCCTGTGGTGACAGAACTGGCTGCCACATTGGGTATCGATCCTACTCTTTTGTACTTTGGTCTGCTATCCGGTGCGACTCTGGGTGGCAACTGCACACCCATCGGTGCCTCGGCCAATATTGCCGGTATCGGTATTCTGCGCAAGGCAGGCTATGAAGTGAAAAATAAGGATTTCCTGCGGATCGGTATTCCTTTTACCATGGCAGCAGTGATTCCGGCATATATTTATTTCTGGATGTTGTACCGCTAAGAAAACCTATGATCCCTCACCTCTTTCCGGGTGAGGGATATTTTTTAAAATTTTTTTGAAAAAGTATGGATTTTTTTCGTGCATATCTTG
>JAFYLG010000082.1 GCA_017537225.1 Lachnospiraceae bacterium | reverse complement strand
CGCATTACCTGCTTATGACTATTTTGCTGCTTCTAACATATTCTCGATGAATATGCCGTATCCACGTGTAGGATCATTTACTAAAACGTGGGTTACTGCACCCACAATTCGCCCATTTTGAATCACAGGCGACCCAGACATCCCCTGCACGATCCCACCGGTCAATGCCAACAATCTGTCATCTACCACCTGGATCACCAATCCTTTATTGCCCGTACTGGACATATCCGCACGAATGATCTGGATATCATAGCTTTTTACCTCTCCGTCCACACAACATCGAATCTGTGCCGGTCCCACCTTTACCTCCTGACGATAAGCCACCGGCATACATTCCCACTGGTCAAAACGACGTTTGGCTTCTTCGGAAAGCTTTCCGTAGATGCCACATTCCGTATTGTCGTAGATTTCTCCCAACTGATGAGCATCTCCATAATTGATCACACCAGCCAGGGATCCCGGTCCGTTGATGGTGCCCTTGATGACCGAGCGAATGGTGGCATCATATAGCAGACCTCCATCATCTTCGATGACCTGCCCTGTATCCGAATCACTGATTCCATGCCCCAGTGCTCCAAAATCCCCATCCATATCCACGTAGGAAAGGGTACCAATACCATGGGTATCATCGCGAACCCAGATACCAGCCTTATACTCGTCTGCTGCCGTCTGCACCACTGGCACTTCCACCTGGATCTCCTGCCCGCTTCGCCGCACTGTCAGTACCACACGCTCTCCATTACTGGCGCAGATGGCCGCCACCAGTTCTTCCTTGGTATCCACCTCTTTTTCATCTACCTGCAGGATATAATCTCCTGAGCGTACCAATCCATAGGCCGGTTCAGAAGCATTGCCCTGAAGATCCGTGACCTGGCCGGTGCCTACGATCAGGATGCCGTCCATATCCAGATAGATTCCGATGGGACATCCGCAGGGCACCACCATTTCTTCTTCTACTACTTCTACCTGAATCTCCCGAAAGGAAAACACACCAAACAGCTGGACTCCCAGAGAATACTGACCCACTTCTTCACCATATAGAGAAAAGCCTTCATCCAGCATGATATGAATCTGATCTGACGGGATGTCAGATATCCTGGCGCCGGATGCCTCTAGCTCTACCATTCCATCCTCGGATCGCAGGGTTGCTGTGATCGGTAACGGTAGCCGCACATCGCTCTGCTGCCCCTTTACCACCCGAAGTGTCTGAGGAATCATCCGTTTCATATAATAAAAAGAATAAAAACAGGCAAAGATAATACTGATCCCCAGTACAAAGACCAGGATCCGTCGCAATTTTCTTTTAGGCTCCATGCAAAAAACCTCCGCATCCACAGAAAATGTTCTCTGTTAGTATGCGAAGGTTTTAAGAAATCAATCATTCATTTTTTGTTCGTTTTGCCAGCTCTTTCATCTCTTTGGCGTGCTGGTAAACCGTATCCGTCATATGAGCACCACCGGTGAGACGAGCCAATTCGTCAATGGCAGCATCTTCATCCAACTGGTATACACCAGTGCTGGTCTTGCCCTGGGATACACCTTTTTCGATGAGGAAATGACGGTCTGCCATGGCAGCGATCTGAGCCAGGTGAGTAATGCACAGTACCTGGTGGGCACGACCGATGTAGGACAGCTTTTCTGCCACCTTTTGGGCGGTACGTCCACTGATACCGGTATCGATCTCGTCGAAAATCAGGGTAGGGATATCATCGGTATCTGCCAGCACAGACTTGATGGCCAGCATGATACGGGACAATTCACCACCGGAAGCCACCTGTCCCAAAGGACGGCACTCTTCACCAGGATTGGTAGAGATCAGAAATTCTACCTCGTCATAACCGTTTTTATGATACTCCGGCAGGCGACGGCAATCCATGGCCACCTGTACATCCAGGAAATTCAGATCGATCAGTGCGGTGCGGATGGACTCTACCAATTTCAAAGCCTCGGTACGGCGGATCATAGACAGTTCTTCACACTGACTGCCCAGTTCTTCTTCTGCCTCTTCCAACTCGCGCTGTACGCGGATCTTTCGCTGATCGTACTGTTCCAGTTCTTCCAAACGGGCTCTCTTTTTTTCCAGATAGTCCATCATATCTTCGTAGGTGGCACCATATTTGCTCTGCAGACCGCGGATAAAGTCCAGACGCTGCTCCACCTGGCGCAACTCGCTGGGATCAAAGGACATCTCCTCGATATAATCGCTGAGCTGACGGCTCAGATCGCTGAGCATGCCATCGATCTGATACAGCTGCTCCTGCATATCCAGCAGACTCTCGTCGTACTCGGTGACCTGAGACATCTCCCTGGCTGCCACACCGATGCGGTCTGCGGCAGAGTCGGAGACACCACTGTCCACCGCCTGGTAGACACGGTTGATGCCCTCCACGATCTTGCGAGCGTTTGCCATGAGGCGATAGCGGGCTGCCAGTTCTTCTTCCTCGCCGGGCTGCAGTCTGGCATTTTCCAGCTCCTGGATCTCATAGCGACAAAAGTCCATCTCTCTGCGTCTGGCTTCTTCGTCCAAATCAAAATGAGATGCCTCTCTCTTTAATGAACTATACTGGTCATAGCTGCGCTCCAGCTCCCGGCGCAGCTGCAGGGTCTGACTGCGGATATATTCGTCCAGGATCTCCAGATGCTTGGCCTTATACAGCAGAGACTGGTGCTCGTGCTGACCGTGGATATCGATCAACAAGCCCGTGGCCTGACGCACCATAGCCAACGGTGTGGTCATGCCATTTAACTTGCAGATGCTGCGGCCCTCAGCGGAAATACGGCGACTGACGATCAGCATGCCATCGTCCTCCAGGGGCACATCCATCTCCTGCAGGGCACGCTGCTTGTCCTCTTCCGGCACATCAAACACCAGCTCTACCAGAGCATAGTCTGCGCCACGGCGCACCATATCTCTGGATACTTTGCCGCCCAATGCGGCGGTCACAGCGTCGATCAGAATGGACTTACCGGCACCGGTCTCACCGGTCAGGATCTGAACGCCCTGTCCCAGCTCCAGCTCAGCCTCATCGATCAACGCAAAATTTTTTACATGAATGGATAAAAGCATATTTCGCCCTCCCCATTGTACGAGCTTCGAATAGAAAGATCCTGCCGCTGCATGGCGCCGCTGCAGGACCCTGTGATTAAAGGATAGCCTGGATCTTCTCCATCAGGCTGGTGGTCTCCTCCACGCTGGCAATAGCACACATAATAGTGTCATCACCGGCAATGGTACCGATTACTTCTTTAAAATTCATGGCATCCAGCGCAGTAGCCACGCCACTGGCCATACCGGATACGGTACGGATCACCAGGATGTTTTGCGCCTGAGCCATAGATACATAACCGGCACGGAAGGTATCCATATATCGGTCTGTCACCGCATCGTCCTCCTTGGCAGGCAGGGCAGCATACTTCTGACGGCCACCGGCACTGGGCACCTTGTACAAATGAAGCTCACGGATATCACGGGATACAGTAGCCTGAGTCACCTGAAAGCCTTCGGCCTGTAAACGATCAGCCAGTTCCTCCTGGGTCGTGACCTCGTAATTTGCAATGATTTCTAAAATCTTGGTTTGACGCTTTGCTTTCATGGTCCTCTCCTATCGATCTCCCATTTTCATACGTAGTGTCTCAATAAAACTCAAATCATTATACTTGATAATATCCGTAGTCAACTCAGAACGACGACTCTG
>JAFYLG010000007.1 GCA_017537225.1 Lachnospiraceae bacterium | reverse complement strand
TTTTTCCGAAGTGCCCTTAGGCGCCGTTATCCTGACCATTCTGTGCGCCATGACATCCGCCACCTGCTTTGGTTTACTGATCTCCGTCTTTGGCATGATCTCCTCCAGCATCCATCTGATGCTTAATATTATCTACTACATATTGATGCTCTTTACCGGAGCCCAATTTCCCGTGAGCCAGCTTCCCGTTCCCTGCCAACTCCTATCTCGTCTGCTGCCGCTGACCCGATCACTTCAAGCTATGGATCTGTTGTTTGACCAAAGCAGCAATCCCGTCCATTATGGGCCACTTCTCCTTTGCGAGCTGGGCATGGCTATGGCGTACGCACTGCTGGCCTGGACGGTGTTGCGCAGCGTAGAGCGGGCTTGCTGCCACAGTGGACAGTTTGATTTATTTTGATTTTATCTGTTTGAAACTTTGTTGCTCACAAAAACATATTGTTTCTTTTCGCTTTTTCCGTGACAGAGGATTGCCTGACCTCTCTAAGTATCCCCAGGAATCAGCCTGGGATCTCTTGACTTTTCTTCTATAAAAAGAGTATGATATAGTATATCTTGATAGCGTTGGTGTCTTGTTCATCGACGCTATCACTTTATCACCACATATTCATTTATGGGAGATCGATTATGAAAAAGCTTTTTTCCACTCTATTATTATGCCTGTGCTGTGCCTGCCTGCTTACCTTATCCGGCTGCAGCTGCGGTGGAAAGGAAAACCGTCCCAGTTCCAACAGTGCCATGTCCTGGCAGGATAATTATGACCTGGGCATCCGTCTGCTGGCCGAGGGCAACTATGAGGAGGCCATCCTGGCATTCCAGGCCGCCATCCAAATTGATCCCAAGCGTGCCGAAAACTATATTTATCTGGCCGACGCATATATTGGCGCAGGAGATTATGACGCTGCGATAAATGTGCTGACACAAGGCCGGGAGCAAATCGGATCCAATGCCGCCTTTGACCGTCTGCAGGAAAATTTAGACTTTTTGCAGTCAAATACGGTGGGCATCCGTATCACCAACTTCCATTTTGATCAAGCCCGTTTCCTGTCCGGACAGGAAACAGAGTTTATGGTGTCTGTCGTGTATCGCTGTCCCGATAATGTAGACTGTGTTCTTATGATCGGTACCAACATCCACGAACCTTATTCCTACGCCATGATGGATAAGGACTGGCCCGTTTCCGGTGGCGGTACCTACAGCTTCTACATCTCCGACACCCCTGTCTTTTGGGAAGAAAGTCCCTATGCTATCTATGTAAATATGTCTGAAGCTGACCACGGCGACAGCTGGACCCCTCTTGCCAGTGATATTCTATATATTGATGCTGAGGGAAATGTCACCAGTGACTTTGGCCCCATATACGATGATCCCCATAACGATTTGGATGATCCTTATAACGAGGCCGAGCACCCTTTGGCTACGTTGTTTGCAGAAGATCCCGAAGCCGGACTGACCATTGATGAGCTGACATTGTTTGGCACGCCCATCAAGGGACTGTCCTACGACGATGCCTGCACTATCGCCACCGCCAATGATTTCCCGCGGTACAAACACTCCCAACCGGAAGACAACCACATGGGACTCTATCAGGGAGAATATGATCCGATTCTGCATTTATACCCTGGCACAAGCACTTCCTCATCTCTTTTAAGAAGCATCTTTTATAGCCACTCTGTGACCACAGATGACAACGGCAATGCGGTCCGGGATCCCGAGGAAACTCCCATCTGGATCGGCATCCGCAATATCCACACCTACGATACCCTGGAACAGGTGCTGAGCAATTTAGGTTATACTAACAGTTATGAAATCGCCACATATATCCAGGATATGCTTCTGCTTCCTGCTGACGAAGCCCAACCTCTGTTGAACAAGCTGTGGGAATGGGGTTGGTGCTGTAATGCCAGCAGCTTCAGCAGTTTCAGTGAGACCGGACTCCTTTTTGACTGGGGCTTTACCTGGTATGGCTCCGACCCGGAAACTGACTTGACTTATAGTGTTTTCTTTGAATTTGATGTGGCAGCCGATTGTCTCACCAATATCCACGTTTCTGTTTATTAAACAAAACACTTTTATCCTTTAGAAAGTAAGGTATCATCATGTACGACGAACTGACCAAACAAGACATCGCCAAAATCCAGGAAGAGATCGACCACCGCAAGCTGGTGGTGCGCCATGAGGCACTGGAGGCACTGAAAGAAGCTCGTGCCCAGGGCGACTTGAGCGAGAACTTTGAATACTACGCTGCCAAGCGCGACAAAAACAAAAACGAGAGCCGCATCCGTTATCTGGAGCGCATGATCAAGACAGCTAAAGTCATTGAGGATGATTCTGCCGAGGATGAGGTTGGCCTGTTTAACACCGTCACTATTTATATAGAAGACGATGACGAGGAGGAGACCTACAAGCTGGTGACCACCGTCCGCGGCAACTCCATGCAGGGCCGCATCAGCATCGATGCCCCCTTAGGAAAGGCCATCCTGGGCCACAAGGTGGGAGATCGCGTCTATGTAAAGGTCAATGACCGGGTAGGGTACTACTGCAAGATCCGCCACATTGAAAAGACGGTGGATGACGGTAGTGACGAGCTGAGAGGATTTTAATTGATTTAGAAATTTTTTGGGACAGAGACAGTCTGTTCTCTGTCCTTTTTTCTGTCCTTTTGACCACCCTTCTACTGCCTTTTAAACTGTCCTTTTCTCCGTCTTTCGCATACTTACATCGATTCTAAGAATCCTCTCGTGATTTTTTCAAAAAAAAATGTAAAAAATGAAAAATTTTTGTGGAGCAATCGGCAACTCCGTGTTACAATAGTAAAAACTGTGTCACATCACCACAGAGAAGTGACAAATTTTATACATAAGGAGAGCGCATTTATGCAAAAACGTAATTGGAAAGCACTGGCGCCCATCGGCGTATTCCTCTTCATGTACCTGGGCTTAGGCCTCTTATTCGAATACCGGTTGATGATTCCCATGGGCTTTTACAACATCCCCATCGTGGTATGTTTCCTCATCGCTCTGCTGGTAGCCTGCCTGCAGAATCGCAGCCTGAATTTTAATGACAAAATGAAACTGATGGCGAAAGGTGTAGGCGACCCCAACATCATCACCATGGTCCTGATCTTTATGGCCGCCGGTATGTTTGTAGGCGTGGTAGGCCGCAGCAGCGCCGAGAGTGTAGCTTACTTCCTACTGTCGGTGATCCCTCCCAAATTTGCCGTTATGGTACTGTTTGTGGTAAGCTGCTTTGTTTCCACTGCCATGGGCACCTCCGTAGGAACCATCACCCTGATCACCCCCATCGCTTTGGCCGTGGCCAAGAGCGCTGGTTTTGATGTACCTCTGTGCATCGGCGCTGTTATGGGTGGTGCCATGTTCGGTGACAACCTGTCCTTTATCTCCGACACCACTATCGCCGCCTGCAACGGTCAGGGCTGTGCTATGAAGGAAAAGTTCTACGCTAACTTTGGCATTGCATTGCCTGCTGCCATTGCTACTTTGATTTTTGTTGGTATCCGCACGCTGGGCACTCCCGTGACCAACCTGGTGATCCCCGAGTACAGCCTGATCCAGATCATCCCTTATATCCTGGTTCTGGCCGGCGGCATCATCGGAATCAACGTATTTGTCGTACTGCTCATCGGTATCGTATCCGGTTCTGTGATCATGCTGGCCACCGGTGCCACTGCCGCTACCGACCTGCTGGCTAACATGGGCGCTGGCGCTGCCGGTATGTACGAGACCACTATGGTTGCCATCCTGGTATCTGCCATCTGCGCTCTGATTCAGGCTTACGGCGGCTTTGACACTTTGATCAGTTTTATCAAGCAGATCTTTAATTGCAACAAGGGCGGTCAGATCGGTTTGGGTCTGTTGGTAGGTGATATGGACATCGCCACCGCCAACAATACCGTTGCCATCGTTATGGCTAACCCCATCGCCAAGGAAATGTCTCAGGACTACGGCATCTCTCCTAAGAAGGCTGCTTCCCTCTTAGATACTTTCTCCTGTATCTTCCAGGGCATCATTCCTTACGGTGCTCAGATGCTGGTAGCCATCACTGCTGCTACTCAGCTGGGATTCACCGTCAGCGCCTTTGAGATCATCCCTAATTTGACCTATCCCTTTATGCTGTTGATCAGCTCCCTGATCTTTATCTTCCTGGTTCCCGAGAAGAAGGCAGCATAACTTCCGCAAACGTTATCATTTGAATAACTAACGAAAAATGAAAAGCAGAGTCTCCACAAGGAGTTCTGCTTTTTTATATGACTCTATAAAATATACAAAAAAGCTCTGGCACAAAGCCAGAGCTTTTTTATATACTGTGAATACCAGAAACTCAGGCAACCCTGCGGCACCCGGGACTTCCCGCTTAGTGCTGCTTCCTTCCGGACCTGACACGATTCACAGGCTCCCGCCGCGCAGGACCCAAGTGACCGATATCCACAGTACGTTTCATAATATACAATCGGAAATAGGGATTTTCAATCCTGAATTTCAATCCTCTAACATCAAGCTGATGATCTCCTTATCCGTCTCTGCCATTCCCTCTCTGGCCAGACGCCCTACGGTGTCGATCATATTCTCTACACCCTTTTTGACAATACCATCGCCGCCCACAAACTGATTTCCCATCTGGTACATATGGTAGCCCAGGATGCCTGCATCCACCGCCGAAGCGATCTTACCGGCACAGGACGCCTTGGCACCATCACAGACAATACCGGATACGATGGCCAGGGAGTTGACCAGCGTATGAGCCACCTCTTTAAAACCACCGCCCAGCAGATAGGTGATGCCGGCACCACTGCCACAGCCGGCGCTGATCGCGCCACAGTAAGCAGACAAACGTC
>JAFYLG010000081.1 GCA_017537225.1 Lachnospiraceae bacterium | reverse complement strand
GATATCAAGTGGTTGGAAGCTAATAGCTTTGCCATGCCGTATATCAATAAAGAAAGAGGAAGTCATCATGATTTGGATCACGATATTGTATATTGCCTTTATATTTGGCAATTCCGCCACGCCTGGTGTGGTATCCTCCGCGGAGAGTAATTGGGTCACAGATCTGCTGAATCAGTGGATGCGGGATTGGGGACTGGCTTTTATCCAGTTTTCCGAAGGCTTTATCCGCAAATTCGCCCATTTTGCGGAGTACAGTGTATTAGGTGTGATGCTGACACTGAGTTTGGCAAAATATCCTTTTTTTCAGGGCAAGCGTCGCTGGTTGTTAGTGCCTTTGGGACTGTGTATCGCCGCGGTGGATGAAGGGATCCAATATTTTACCCCGGGGCGGGACTGTAATTCGATGGATGTGCTGTTGGATACTGTTGGTGTAGTCTGTGGTGTGACATTTTGTGTGGTGATCAAGTGGCTGTGGACCAAGTGGAAGGAGAAAAAACATGAGTAAGAAAATCGCTATTATCACCGGTGCATCCTCCGGTATGGGAAGAGAGTTTGCTGTGCAGATCGCTGCGGAGGGTGGTCTGGAAGAAATGTGGGTCGTTGCCCGTCGCATGGATCGCCTGCAGGCTTTAAAAGAAGAACTGGAGGGGAAGGTGTCTGTGGACGGCCTGGTAGTGCGTCCGGTAGCACTGGACCTGACCTCAGAGGACAGTGTGGCTCAGATGAAAGAACTGCTGGCTGCAGAACAGCCCGAGGTAAAGATCCTGGTCAATGCCTCTGGTTTTGGTAAATATGGTACCTACAAGGATCTGACGGATCAGGAGATCACTCAGATGATCGATCTGAACTGTAAGTCTGTGGTAAAAATGACCTATGCGATCCTGCCTTATATGCAGGCAGGCGGTCGTGTGCTGATTTTAGGATCGGCGTCTGCCTTCCAGCCACTGCCTGAGTTTAATATGTATGCATCCACCAAGGCCTTTGTGGTGCATTTTTCCAGAGCACTGAACGTGGAGTTAAAGAGTCGTGGTATCACTGTTACCTGCGTGTGTCCCGGTTATGTGCGTACAGAGTTTTTCCAGGTGGCACAGCAGACAGCCAATCCTACCACCTGCCAGAATTTTACTCCCATGTACGAGCCGGAGGATGTGATCCGCAAGGCATTAAAGGATAGCAAAAAGGGCAAGGATCTGTCGGTGCTGGGCATGAATACGAAGCTGAAGCGTATGTCCGGTAAGCTGTTGCCTTCCAAACTGGTCATGTCTGTGTGGATGAAGATCAAGTAAATGAGATGGTAGATGGGGCCAATGAGCGTCGTGTAGAATTGATACGATAGGCATTAGGCTCAGAAGGGAGGTGCGGAGCCATGGCAAAACTGGAAAAGAACGTGATCCGCATCTCGGTGCGCAATCTGGTAGAGTTTATTTTGCGAAGTGGGGATATCGACAATCGACGCAGTGCCGGCAAGGAGAAGGAAGCTATGCTGGCCGGCGGTCGTCTCCACCGCAAGATCCAGCGGCAGATGGGAGCGGCCTATCGGGCCGAGGTGTCACTGATGTGCCGGATCCCCATGGAGGAACTGATCCTCCAGGTGGAAGGACGGGCTGATGGTGTCATGGAGGAAGAGGATGGCACCGTGGTGGTGGACGAGATCAAAGGAGTGTACTTTGATGTGACACGTCTGGAGGCGCCTTATGAAGTCCACAAGGCTCAGGCCATGTGTTACGCTCATATGATCGCTATGGATCGCCATTTGGACCGGGTCACGATTCAGATGACTTATGGCAACCTGGAGACAGAGGTGCTAAAACGTTTT
The DNA here is from genome assembly GCA_017537225.1 of Lachnospiraceae bacterium. Classification (GTDB taxonomy): domain Bacteria; phylum Bacillota; class Clostridia; order Lachnospirales; family Lachnospiraceae; genus RGIG7193. The sequence continues at coordinate 14,614 of JAFYLG010000081.1, read as the reverse complement.
CGGGAGGAGTGGACGGCAGATGAACTGGCGGTTTGGTTTGAGGATCTGACCAGAGAATATGGCAAGTGGGCCCTGTGGCAGTACCACCATCGCCAGGCCAGAGATGCCTCCATGCAGGGACTGGAGTTTCCCTATCCCTATCGCCAGGGGCAGAGAGAACTGGCTGTGTCGGTGTACCGCACCATCAGTCGAGGCAAGACTCTGTTTATCCAGGCGCCTACAGGTATTGGTAAGACCATGTCGGCGGTGTTTCCTGCGGTCAAGTCTATGGGTGAAGGCTATGGGGATAAGGTGTTTTATCTGACGGCCAAGACGGTGACTCGCACGGTGGCAGAGGAAGCCTTTCAGATCCTGCGCCGCAATGGCCTGGATTTTTTGAACGTGACCATCACGGCGAAGGATAAGCTGTGTATCTTAGAAAAACCGGAGTGTAATCCGGAAGTCTGTCCTTATGCGGCAGGACATTTTGATCGGGTCAATGATGCGGTCTTTTCTTTGTTGCAGGAGGGAGGTCCCATTGACCGTGGTCGGATCATGCAGGCGGCAGAGGAACATCATGTGTGTCCCTTTGAGTTTTGTCTGGACCTGACCACCTGGGCAGATGGTGTGATCTGCGATTACAATTATGTATTTGATCCTAATGTATATCTGAAACGCTTTTTTGGAGAGGGTGTTTCGGGGGATTATCTGTTTTTGGTAGACGAGGCCCACAACCTGGCAGAGCGCGCCAGAGAGATGTACAGTGCTACGTTGTACAAGGAAGACTTTCTGGAGGTTCGTCGCCTGATCAAGGGGCACAGCAAAAAGCTGGAACAAAAGCTGACTCGCTGCAATCAGGCCCTTTTGGAGTTGAAACGAGAGTGTGAGACCTGGAAGGTGCTGCCCAGTGCCGGTCATTTTACTATGGCGCTGCAGGCTCTCTTTGGAGAGATGCAGGAGTTTGCCGAACAGACCACTATCATGGATGGCAATGAGACTTACCGGGAGTTTTATCTGGCAGTGCGTCATTTCTTAAATATGAGTGAGCGGGTGGATGACAACTACCGCATTTACACAGAGCTGCAGGACGATGGACGTTTTATGATCAAAGAGCTCTGCGTCAATCCCTCCAAATGTTTGCGGGAATGTCTGGACAAGGGCAATGGTACCGTCTTTTTTTCTGCCACGATGCTACCCATGCCTTATTATCGGGAGTTGCTCAGCGGGGATCCGGAGGACTATGCTATCTATGCCATGTCGCCTTTTGACCCCAGTCACCGTCTGTTGGCAGCAGCCAGGGATGTGAGCAGCCGATATACCCGCCGTGGACGGCAGGAGTACGAAAAGATCTATGACTATATCCGTCAGATGGTAGAAGCCAAAGCGGGCAACTATCTGGTATTTTTCCCCTCCTATGCTTTCATGCAGGGGGTCTATGAGGTGGCTCAGGAACAGCAGACATCAGAAAAGGATACTACAGGTATGCGTATCCTTCTGCAGTCCTCCCACATGACGGAGGCGGCCAGAGATGAATTTCTGGAGGCTTTTTCTGTTCCGATAGAAGAGGATGGGCAGAGATCTTTAGTAGGATTTTGTGTCATGGGAGGTATCTTTTCGGAAGGCATCGATCTGACGGGAGAGCGCCTCATCGGTACGGCTATCGTGGGGACGGGGCTGCCTCAGGTTTGTACGGAGAGAGAGATCTTGCGGCAGTTTTACGAGGAAAACGGAAAAAATGGATTTGACTTTGCTTACCGTTATCCTGGTATGAATAAGGTGTTGCAGGCAGCAGGCCGTGTGATCCGCACCACAGAGGATGAAGGCGTCATCGTACTGCTGGATGATCGCTTTCTGCATCAGGAATCCACCGCACTCTTTCCCAGAGAGTGGGAAGATTGCGTGGTGACTGACCGACAGCGGTTTGGAATGGTATTAAAAGAGTTTTGGGAGAGCCGACAAAAGGATGGCTCTATATAATATAGGATTTGATCCGGAAAAGAAGTGAGTAGTATGATGACGAAGCAACAGATCCGCGCCGAGATCCGCGGCAGACGAAAAACCATGTCCGAGACAGTATGGAGAGAAACTAGCCATCGCATCTGTGAGGCCATCCGTCAGATGCCTGTTTATCAGCAGGCCCAGGTGATCTACGCCTATCTGGCCAAGCAGGGAGAAGTGCTGCTGGATGAGCTGATTTTAGATGCTCTGAAAGCAGGCAAAGTAGTGGCTGTTCCCAAGGTACTGGGAGCAGAGATGGAGTTTTTTGTCATTCGGGATCTGGCAGAGGTGGAGCTTGGCTGTATGGGGATCCGGGAGCCTTTGTCCAGGCAGACGGTGTCGGAGGCGTTGGGCGATGATCTTCAGGATCATCACGAAATCATGCTGTTGCCTGCAGTGGCAGTGGATGAGAATTGTCACCGTGTAGGCTATGGTGGCGGTTATTACGACAAATATCTGGAAAAGCATCCGGCACTGAAAAAGCTGGCAGTGGCTTTTGAGTTTCAGGTGTATCCTCAGGTGCCCACAGAACCTTTTGACGTACCTTTGGACTGCATTGTGACGGAAGAGAGAATTATGACAGGAGATAAGATGAAACACGAAAAAAAGAATAATACAGACATCATGAACAAGGACAGACAAGGTAAGAATCCAATGGTATATCTGCAGTCTCCCAGCACCGATGCGGAGTTTAACCTGGCATTGGAACAGTATGTGTTTGATGAGATGGATCCTTCCAGGGAGTACTTCATGCTGTGGCAGAATGCCTCGGCCATCATTGTGGGCAAGAACCAGAACACCGTGGAGGAGATCAACCGCAAATACGTGGAGGAGAACGGTATCCAGGTGGTACGTCGTCTGTCCGGCGGTGGTGCTGTTTACCACGATATGGGCAACCTGAACTTTACTTTTATCCGCCATGGCGGCGATACCGCCAACATGGACCTTCATGCCTTTTGTCGTCCCATCGCAGCCGCGCTGCAGCAGCTGGGAGTGGATGCCCAGGTCAATGGCCGTAACGATATTACTATCGATGGACGCAAGTTTTCCGGCAACTCTCAGTACGTAAAACGAGGACGTATCATGCACCACGGCACATTGATGTTTGATTCGGATCTCAGTGTGGTGGGGCAGTGCCTGCAGGTATCCAAGGATAAGATCGAATCCAAGGGAGTCAAGTCGGTGCGCAGCCGCGTGACGAATATTCGTGAGCATTTGCCGGAAGGCAGCGATATCTCACTGGAAGAATTTTGGCAGACGTTGATCCGCTTTATGGAAGCAGATGCCGGCAGTATGGAACGGTACGAATTTACGCCGGAGGATCTGGCTCGTGTAGAGGAAATTCGGCAGGCCCGATATGGTCAGTGGCAGTGGAATTATGGTTATTCTCCACGCTACAGCCTGCGCAAGGAGCGCCGCATAGAGGGCGTTGGTAAGATCCTGATATCCATGGAAGTAAAAGATGGCCGTCTGGAACAGGTGGAATTTTACGGCGATTATTTTGGCAGTGAGGACGGCTCCGAGGTGGCAGCAGTGCTGCAGGGATGCAATATGGAGCGTCAGGCATTGATGGACCGGTTGGCTCAGGTAGATGTGGAGCGTTATTTCCACCGCCTGACACGAGAACAGCTGGTGGATATTTTGCTGCAGTGATCCATAACTTTACAGGAAATTAACAAAAACTCCATGAGATTTTTGCCTGGGAAGGATAGGCTGAAGAAAAACAGATCGTAGATCCTGGGATAGGAGGCGTGTGATGATTTTTTATGTAGAAGATGATAACAGTATTCGGGAACTGGTGATATATACACTGAAAACTACCGGTTTTGAGGCCAGGGGATTTGAACATGGACGGGAATTGTTTGCGGCATTGGCACAGGAGGTGCCGGAGCTGATCCTGTTGGATATTATGCTGCCCGATGAGGATGGTATCCGCATTTTGAAAAAGATCCGTGCCATGGATGGGCTGAACCATATTCCGGTGATTTTGCTGACAGCAAAAGGCACGGAGTATGATAAGGTGATCGGCTTGGACAGCGGTGCCGATGACTATATTACCAAACCCTTTGGTATGATGGAACTGGTGTCTCGCATCAAGGCCGTATTGCGCCGCAGTGAGCGCATGGAGCGCGGTGACAGCAGCGCAGAGATGACCATCGGCTGTGTGACTCTGCACACCAAGCGACATCAGGTCACAGTAAAGGGAGAAGAGGTATTTTTGGCTAAAAAAGAATTTGATCTGCTGCGATATTTGATGGAAAATCAGGGGATCGTTCTGACTCGTGACAATATGCTGGAGACCATCTGGGGATATGATTTTGATGGCGAGACCCGTACCGTCGATGTCCATGTCCGTACCTTGAGACAAAAACTGGGAGAGGGTGGCACATTGATCGAGACGGTGCGAGGTGTCGGTTATCGTATTGGAGGAGGCAACGGATGAGACGGACGATCCTGCGACGGATGTGCGCCTTGCTTTTGCTGACGCTGACGGTGGCCTATGGACTCTTTTGTTTTGTGATGTACGAGGAAAAGGTGGCGGGAGTCAAGCAACAGCTGGAAGCAGAGGCTCTCTTTTTGGAGGGAGCCATGGCACAGATGGGTCAGCCCTATCTGGAATCTCTGTCCATCAATGCCAGCGACAGTAAACGTATCACCTATATCGACAGCGATGGCACCGTGCTGTATGATACCGATGAACAGGCCGCCAAGATGGAAAATCACAATGCCCGTCCGGAGATCCAACGGGCTCGTCAGACCGGTATCGGAGAGGCAGAGCGCTATTCAGATACGCTGCAGAAAAAAAACTTCTATTATGCAAAAAAACTTGCCAATGGACAGATCCTTCGAGTGGCTCTGGCCACGGACAGTGTCTATGGCACTTTGTGGGGGCAATTTTCGCTGTTGGCGGTATTGGCCTGTGTTTTGTATGGAGTTTCGGTGTTAGCTGCCAATCGTTTGGCAAAACGTATCGTAGAGCCTATCAACAATTTGGATCTGCAGCACCCCATGGAGCATGGAAGTTATGATGAGCTGTCCCCGTTGCTGTTGCGTTTGGACAAGCAAAATAAGCAGATCGCTGTCCAAATGGAAGATCTGAAGGCCAGACAGGCAGAGTTTGCAGCTATCATCGAAAACATGCAGGGTGGCCTGGTTCTGTTGAACAGCCGTCTTCAGGTAGTTTCCATCAACGAGAGTGCGAAAAAGGTGTTAGGTGTCAATCAGACCGGATCTTATGATCCGGAAAGAGGAACGCCACTGCCGACGCTGCAGTTGACGACATATGGCAAAGAACTGCAGGAAGTGGTCCACGGGGCCTGGCTGGGAGAATCGGGCCATTGTTTTTTGGAACATGAGAGTCGCCAGTACTCTTTACTGGCCAGTCCGGTACAAAGAGGAGAGCGTGGCGGAGGCGTGGTGATCTTTCTGTTGGACGTGACAGAACAAATGGAAGCGGAGCGGGTACGCCGTGAGTTTTCTGCCAATGTATCCCACGAATTAAAGACACCGTTGACATCCATCTCCGGTTATGCGGAGATCATGAAAGATGGCCTGGTACAGGCGGAGGATATGCCTCGCTTTGCCGGGCGGATCCACAAGGAAGCGCAGCGGCTCATTGCGTTGATACAGGATATTAGTCAGTTCTCCCGCATCGAAGAAGGACCTGCAGATTGGCAGTGGGAATCCATAGAAATCAAAGAACTGTGTGAGGAGATGGCAGAACATCTGGCATCCAAGGCCGCCGATCGTCAGGTCAAGGTGGAAGTGACTGGTCAGGAAGCTCATGTCACCGGTGTGCGCCGTTTGCTGGAAGAGATGGTGACAAACCTGTGTGACAATGCCATCAAATACAATCGACCGGGTGGTCGTGTGATCATGAATGTGACAAAGAATCCATCAGGGATCTGCTTGACGGTGGAGGACAATGGTATTGGTATTCCACTGGAGCATCAAAGCCGTATCTTTGAACGATTTTATCGCGTGGATAAAAGTCACTCCCGGGAGACCGGAGGAACGGGCTTGGGTCTGTCCATCGTCAAGCATGCAGCGGCTATCCATCAGGCGCAGATCCACTTGGACAGTGATGGGACTGACGGTACCTGCATCACCGTTTGTTTTCCGGAGTCGACAGCAACCACACATTGATCTCTGCTCCTAGGAGAAAAATATTCATGCAGAAGTACAGCCACAGCATCCATAGAACAATGGCTGTGAGACTGCCATAAAGATAGGAAATGCTGGAGTAATGCTCGATATACAGCGAATAGGCAAGAGAATAGATCATCCAGCCCAGTGAAGAAAAAACGGCTCCCGGCAACTGCTGTCGGAAGCCGCTTTTTGCATTGGGGAGAATCTTATACATGAGGGCAAAGACCAGAGACAGCAGGGACAGTGCCAGCAGAGTTCGTGCGCTGATGATGTAAGCCGAAAATTGAGCCAGGATATGCAATGACTGTTCCAACAACAGCTGCAGGGAATTACCAAAGACCAGGATCACCAGAGAAAATAAGAGGAGGATCAGCAAAAGCAGTGTGTGAAGCAACGCTAGGATACGAAGTTTTACATAGCTGCGGGTCTCTACTGTATCGTAGATCTCCTTGAGTCCTCCCGCAAGGGCGTAGAGGCTGCGAGAGGCCGCCCACAGAGCAGAGACGGCTGTCACTGAGATCAGCGGCACAGAGGTCTGGTTATATAGTTCATCGATGATCCGCACCACATAAGACCGCAGAGACAATGGCACCACATCCAAAGCCAGACGACTGAGCTGTGACTGGGTCACGGGCATGATAAACTGCAAAAGTGCCACCGACAGCATAACAAAAGGGATAGCAGAAATCATCACAAAAAAGGCTGCCTGGGCCCCGTATACCGTCACTCGATCCTGACGTACCTGGGAAGCAAATTCTCCTGCCCAGGATATTAAAAGTTTTATGATTGCTACCGTAAGATCACCTGCCTTATCCTCTGAAAGTTGTTTCTTTACAGTATATACTAGATTTGTTTGATTCAATCACTGACGGTTGTGAGGACAGACAGGAAAGTATATTGAGGAGAGAGGGGGATCTGGGTGTGGGGCTTTGCGCACGCCAGTACTTAGGTCGGCAGACACCGGCTTTAGCCGACTGGCTGGAGACCTTATGTACTGCTGCGCTGCGCAGGAGCGAGAGCGCTCCCACACCAGATTCCACCCTCTTTCCCTCAAAATATAGTTCCCGTCCCCTGTCCGAACACATTTTTTGAAGAATTTTCTATTTGGACACACATTTTTAAGAAATATGTGGTATAGTAGATGGAAATAGGTTATAGGAGCTGATTTCGCAATGAGAAATTTTATGAATAATCTGAGAAATAATTTTGCCCGTTTTATGTATGGACGTTATGGTCTGGACCAGATGGGGCGTTTTATGAGCAATAGCCTGATGGTAATGCTGATCACATCTTTGGTGCTGTCCCTGATTTTTGGACCTACTGTTGTGGGCCAGGTTTTATATTATATCTCTTTGGGATTGCTGATTTGGATGTACTTCCGTATGTTCTCCAAAAACATCTACAAGCGTCAGATGGAAAATGTAAAGTTTTTGGAACTGCAGAGAAAGTATGGAGGCACTTTTGTAAAGAAGTGGGCACATCTAAAGCAGAGAAAGACCCACGTATTCTTCAAATGTCCTTCATGCAAGTTAAAGATGCGCACTCCCAAAGGACAGGGTGAGAAGCATGTGACCTGCCCCAAGTGCGGCACCCAGTTTACTAAGCGGACCTGATATGTCATATAAGAGTGGATGAAAGCGATCTTTGTGTGAAACACGAGGTTCGCTTTTTGTGTATAGGAAAGCGGAAGAGGGCAATGTATAAGGGAAACCGTATTGTATATACTGAGAAAAGAATGAACAGGAGGAAACGCGAATGTCACAGTCAACCATAATTCGAGAAGTAATAGGACGAGAGATCTTAGATAGCCGAGGCAATCCCACGGTAGAAGTTGAAGTGGTTTTGGCAGGAGGAGCCAAGGGTTGGGCTGCGGTGCCTTCCGGAGCATCTACCGGTCAGTTTGAAGCGGTAGAACTACGAGATGGCGATGAAAGATTCCACGGCAAGGGTGTCCAAAGGGTGGTACACTACGTTAATACAGAGCTGGCGGGTGCAGTGATCGGGAAGGATGCTCAGGAGCAGAGGATGATCGATGGTATCCTGCGGGATGTGGACGGTACAGAGAACAAAGAGCGCCTGGGAGCCAATGGAATTTTGGCGGTATCTTTGGCCTGTGCAGTGGCTTGCGCCAATGCCAGAGATTTGCCATTGTATCGCTATTTGGGTGGCTGCAATGCCAGCAAGATGCCGGTCCCTATGATGAATATTTTAAACGGCGGTCGCCATGCTGATAATACGGTGGATTTTCAGGAATTTATGATCATGCCGGTGGGCGCTCCTGATTATCGCGAAGGACTTCGCATGTGCACGGAAGTTTATCATACACTGCGGAAACTTTTAAATACGAGAGGTCTGTCCACTGCGGTAGGAGATGAGGGCGGTTTTGCTCCGGATCTGAAGGATGCTCCTGAGGTGCTATCCCTCATCGTGGAGGCCATTGAAAAGACCGGTTACACACCTGGCGAACAGATCGCCATTGCTCTGGATGTGGCTGCCAGTGAACTGTATGATGAAGCTACTGGGCAGTATCTATTCCCGGGGGAAAGTACCATGGCAGGGGAACCAGTTCGCCGCAATGCTCAGGAAATGGTGGATTATCTGGAAGAACTGACCAGAGTCTTTCCTATCGTATCCATCGAGGATGGACTAGACGAAGAAGATTGGGAAGGCTGGCAGTTGCTGACCAAACGCTTGGGAGATCGTATCCAGCTAGTTGGAGATGATCTGTTTGTAACAAACACCAAGCGTCTTACGCAGGGAATTCGTGTTGGGGCAGCCAATTCTATCCTGGTTAAAGTGAATCAGATCGGTACCCTTACCGAGGCCATGGATGCGGTAGAGATGGCGATCGCTTCTGGTTATACAGCCGTGATCTCCCATCGCTCCGGTGAAACAGAGGACACATTCATTGCAGACCTGGCTGTAGCCATGAATACGGGTCAGATCAAGACAGGCGCGCCCTGCCGTACTGACCGCACGGCTAAGTACAACCGCCTGTTGAGGATCAACGATCACCTGGGATGCACCGCCCGTTACGAAAATCCCTTTCGTGGTGTAACGGAGAATTCCTAAGATCCCAGGGAGGAAATATGGGGTTATTTTTGGTTTGACAGGGGCAGGTGGAGAGAAGGCAGGAACGAAAGAATTTCAAGACCCTTGCGAACCGTCGGTACTTAGGTCGGCGGCCAGCGTTGTAAAACGCTTGGACGGGGACCTTATGTACCGCTACGCTTCGCACGGAGTGAGAACGTGTCTTGAAATTTTCGTTCCTGCTTTTCTCTCAGAAGAAAGCTATAAAAACCAAATAAAAATCCCATATTTCCCCCAAAAACCTGTTGAAATCTCCTGCGGAATGTGCTATGATTAACCTGTTTGACCATAGGAGGTGTAAAAATGGCAGCATTAAAAGTCGTATTGGCTATTTTATTTATTGTAGTATCTATCGCAGTGATTGGCATCGTACTGGTTCAGGAGGGCGAGTCCGGCGGTCTGGCTGGTTCTATCAGCGGCGGCGGCGAGACTTTCTGGTCTAAGAATAAGGACCGTTCTGCTGAGGGTAAGCTGGAGAAGGCAACCAAGTATCTGGTGATCGTATTCATGGTACTGGCACTGGTGCTGAATCTCCCCATTTTCGGCTAATTCCAAAAGAATGACAGGGTTCATTGCTTTGCCAAAGAGGACAGCTTTTTTGGTAGAGCAATGGACCCTTTTTTCTATTCGTTGATAAGATGGAGATATATTATGACATCCACCCAAAAGCTTTTTGAACAGAGAAAACGCACCATGCTGGAGCTGTTTTCTGACCCTAGGTATACGCCCATGAAGTTAAAGGAACTGGCGATCCTGCTGGATATCCCCCGCGAGGAGAGGGATGATTTAAAGGCAGTGCTTGACAGCTTATTAGCTGAGGGCAAAATCAGTCTGTCCAATCGGGGCAAGTATGCCGGTGCGGCTATGTTTGCTAAGACAGGTCTGTTTGTGGGTACCCGCAGAGGATTTGGATTTGTTACTCCTGAAGAGGGCGGCAATGATATCTATATTCCGGAGCAGGATACCTGTGGAGCTTTTCACGGAGATACGGTTCAGTATTTGGTGGTGGGCGAGGGTCATGGTGGTCGTCGTGCCTGGGGCCGTGTGGTCAAGGTGGTAAAGCGCGGTGTTACTGAGGTCATCGGCACTTACGAGCGCAATAAGAAAAATGGGTTTGTTATTCCGGACAACCAGAAGTTGTCCTTTGATGTATTTATCCCTGTCGGTCAGTCTATGAATGCGGTGGACGGTCATAAGGTAGTGGCCAAGTTGAAAAATTATGGCGACAAGGGCCACAATCCGGAGGGAACCATCACTCAGATCCTGGGACATCGCAATGACCCGGGCGTGGATATCCAGTCCATTGTTATGGCCTATGGATTGCCCATGGAGTTTCCTGAGGCTGTGATGCAGCAGGTTTCTTATATCCCGGATCATGTGACTGACGATGAGAGAGAGGGACGATTGGATCTGCGGGAAACTACCTGTGTGACCATCGACGGCGAGGATGCCAAAGATCTGGATGATGCCATCAGCTTGTCTTATGAGAATGGTATCTATCATCTGGGGGTGCATATCGCCGATGTGACTCACTATGTGACCGAAGGGTCTCCGCTGGATGCGGAAGCACTGAAACGTGGTACCAGCGTGTATCTGGTGGATCGTGTGATCCCCATGCTGCCTCATGCCCTGTCCAATGGCATCTGTTCCCTGAATGCCGGTGTAGATCGTCTGGCTCTCAGTTGTCTCATGGATATCGATGAGCGGGGAGATTTGCTCTCTTACCGTGTGGCAGAGACTGTGATCCGTGTGGATCAGCGTATGAGCTATACTTCTGTGAAAAAAATCTTGGAAGATGAAGATCCTGAGGAAATTGCAAAATATGAGTCTTTGGTACCCATGTTTCAGCTGATGCACCAGTTGGCCCGGTTGCTGCGAGGTCGCCGTTATGACCGCGGTGCCATTGATTTTGATTTCCCGGAGAGTAAGATCATCCTGGATGATCGCGGTCGTCCGATCGAGATCAAACCTTACGAGCGCAATCAGGCCACTCGTCTCATCGAAGATTTCATGTTGATGGCTAATGAGACTATTGCGGAGGATTTTTACTGGCAGGAGCTGCCTTTTGTCTACCGTACTCACGAGAAGCCGGATCCGGACAAGATGAAGAAACTGACCATGTTTTTAACCAACTTTGGCCAGTTTTTGAAAGGCAAGAGCGACGAGGTCCGTCCGAAAGAGATCCAAAAGCTGTTGTCCCGCATTGCAGGGACTCAGGAGGAGGCTCTCATCAGCCGTATGACCCTGCGTTCTTTGAAACAGGCTAAGTATACCACCGACTGCCTGGGCCATTTTGGTCTGGCAGCCAAGTATTACTGTCACTTTACGTCTCCCATTCGACGTTACCCGGATCTGCAGATCCATCGCATCATCAAGGAGAATTTGCGTGGTGGCCTGACAGATAAGCGGATCGGTCATTATGAGCATCTGCTGCCTCAGGTGGCTATGCAGTCTTCAGTGACAGAGCGCCGTGCGGAGGAAGCAGAGCGAGAGACGATCAAGGTAAAGAAAGCCCAGTACATGAAGAAGTTCCTGGGCTATGAGTTTACCGGTGTCATCTCCGGTGTAACAAATTGGGGCATGTATGTAGAACTGCCCAATACTGTAGAGGGTATGATCCGTATGAGTGATCTTCACGATGACTATTATGTCTGGGATGAGGCTCGTATGGAGATCCGCGGAGAACAGACCGGCCGGGTATATCGGTTGGGACAGACCATTCACATTCAGGTGGCCCAGGTGGACACTCTTACACACACGATCGACTTCATACCCTGCATGGGAGAGGAGGACTAAGAATGGCAAAGAAAGAAGGCATCAAACTGATCGCCAACAACAAAAAGGCATTTTTTGATTATTTTATCGATGATACTTACGAGGCAGGCATTGCTCTGGTAGGCACAGAGGTCAAATCTCTGCGCATGGGTAAATGCAGCCTGAAAGAATCCTTTATTCGTATTGAACATGGCGAGGTTTTTGTGTATAATATGCATATAAGTCCTTATGAAAAGGGGAATATTTTCAATAAGGACCCGCTTAGAGTGCGTAAACTCTTACTGCATCGCTACGAGATCAACAAATTGATGGGCAAGGTGGCTGAAAAGGGATACACAGTAGTTCCCTTGAAGGTGTATTTGAAGGATAGCCTGGTCAAGATGGAGATCGGTCTGGCCCGCGGTAAGAAGCTGTATGACAAGAGGGAAACCATTGCCAAAAAAGACCAAAAGCGCGAGGCGGAGCGAGAGTTCCGTGTAAAGATCTAGGGGAGATCTGGCGCGAAATCAAAGGAGAAGGATACTATGAGATTGGGAGGCCTGGAAGCACGAGGCAGTAAAATGATTTGTGCGGTAGGTACCGAAGACGGAGTATTATTGGACCAGACTATCATTCCTACCAGAGGTCCAAAAGAGACCATGGAGGACGTGATCGCCTACTTTCGTGACAAAGAGATCGAAGCACTGGGAATCGCCAGCTTCGGTCCTGTAGATATTCATAAAAATTCAGATACCTATGGATACATATTGGATACCCCTAAGGAAGCCTGGCAGCACTTTAATCTGCTGGGGACCATTCGGGACGCTTTGCAGGTGCCTGTGGAGTTGGAAACCGATATGAACGGCGCCTGTCTGGGTGAACTGACCTTTGGCTGTGCCAAGGGGCTGGACAGCGTAGTCTATGTCAGCATTGGTACCGGTATCGGTGCCGGTATCGCCGTCAATGGACAGCTGCTCCATGGCATGATCCACCCGGAGGCAGGTCATATGCTGCTGCGCCGTCATCCTCGTGACGGTTATGAGGGAAGTTGTCCCTTCCACGCCACCTGTTTTGAGGGCCTGGCATCCGGTCCGGCCATCGAGGAGCGCTGGGGACGTCCCGCAGAAGAACTACATAACAATGCGACTGTGTGGGAGATGGAGAGCCACTATATTGCTCAGGCTATGGTCAATCTGATCCTGATCATGTCTCCCCGTGTGATCATTTTGGGCGGTGGCGTTATGAAAAATGAGGCATTGTTTCCCATGATCCGCAAGCGTGTCAAAAAGATCCTCAATGGATATTTGAATACCGATGAGATGGAGGATCTGGATAAATATATCGTTCCTGCCAGCTTAAAGGGCAATCAGGGTGTCATGGGCTGTATCGAACTGGCTCGTCGCGCGTTGGTAGGACAGCAGGCCTGACTGTAACAGCAGCCGATTTGTGAACATCATATGAAAGCTTTCGGGCAGGACTTGACAAAAGCCTGCCCGGTGCATATACTAAACAATACTAGACGGAAAATCTTTTCCGCATCCCGGGCTTGTACCGGTTTCGACGGGGGTTTGGAAGTCAGGGTAGCCATCCGCGGACCGTTCCCGCGTATCAAAACGGACCTAAATATAAACGCTAACGATAATTTAGCTTACGCTGCTTAATTGCGGCTGCCTGACTTAGGTTGCTCACAGCCTAAGACCCAGGTATCATGAACTGTGAGGCACTTTTCTCCTTAAGCTTTGCGGGGGCAAAAGAAACTATGAAGCTACTAAGTCTGTAAGCCTGTCTTTCGGCGTGCAGACGAGGGAATGCCAGTAGAGAGACTGTGATGGGAGAAGCTTTGATGAAAGGGCTTTCGGACAGGGGTTCAACTCCCCTCAGGTCCATACCTATAGAAAAAGACTCAGCTATGGCTGGGTCTTTTTTTTGCTAAAAATGCTTGACAGCATATGAGTTTGCTGTTAGATTGTATATATACGATATACACACTTTTGCTTTTTATGTATTATAGAATGTCAGAAAGGAATATCTTTGTGAACATTATACTGAGTAATTCCAGTGGAAAACCTATTTATGAACAGATTATGACCCAGATGAAGCAGATGATCGTAAGCGGTGAGCTTCGTCCGGGAGATCCGCTGCCATCTATGCGCCTGTTGGCCAAAGAACTGCGGATCAGTGTCATCACCACCAAGCGTGCTTATGAAGAACTGGCTCGGGATGGCTTTATCACCAACGTGGTGGGCAAAGGCAGTTTCGTGGCAGAGAATAATTCAGAGCTCCTTAGGGAAGCGGTGCTGCGAGAGGTGGAAGAACGTCTGCAGGAGGCCGTAGAACGGGCGAAGGCAGCAGGTCTTAGCCGTGAGGAGTTGGATGGAGTACTGGATCTGTTGTGGGAAGAGTGAGGAATGATTTATGAAGAATGCCATCGTTGTAAAGAACATCTGTAAGAATTATGAAGATTTTTCTCTGGATCATGTGAGCTTTCGTGTGCCGGAGGGCAGTATCGTAGGCTTTATCGGAGAAAATGGTGCCGGTAAGAGCACCACCATTCGTGCGATTTTAGATCTGATCCGATTGGACGGCGGTAGTGTGGAAGTCCTGGGCCTGAGCCGGGAAGAACGCCAGGATCCTGCCTGGCGGG
>JAFYLG010000080.1 GCA_017537225.1 Lachnospiraceae bacterium | reverse complement strand
GTAGATGAACTTAGCGAGATAAAGGATTTCGTCCTTATCTACTTCGCCATCAACTATTGCCTCGAAGAGAGCATTAACGATAGCGAAGGTCTGCTCGGGAGTAACCTTATCAAGCTCATCAAGAGCTACGATCTTCTCAAGTGCATCCAGTTCCTTAGCGTATGCTTTCAGGTAACCGTCAGCCTTAAGGATGCCATAGATACCAACAAGGATAGCAATGCGATCCTCGGCCTCCTCCTGATTGAGCATCAGGACAGAGTATACGCCCTTAGCGATATCGGACATCTCAGCATCGGAGAGCTCGCCGTCGATAATCTTTTCTGCAACCAGATCCATGATTGCGTTGATAACTGCATCGTCAATATACTTATTTTCCTTAAGGAAATCGTAGATCTTCTCAGCAGTGAAGGCACCGGGAACTTCGGAATTGATATAGTCCTCGCCGGTGAGGCCTTCCTTGTAGCACTCGATCATCTGAGCGCCAAGATCCTTGTGACCTTTAACGGAGGGATGGCAGCCGATACCTTCAGCCATAAAGCAGCGAATCCACAGATGGATAGCAGCCTTCTCAGTATCGTTGAGTTCAACACCGGTCTCAATTTTGGCGGTAGCACCAGCCATATCGATGGAGCCGCCTTCACCAAACATCTTGATGGCAGCAGCGCCGTCATAGGTCTTGGTAGCAGCAATGTCTTCCAGAACAGCAATAACCTTGTCAAGCAGAGCAAGCTGTTCTTCGGTCTGTGTAGTTGTAACAGGTCTTACAGGATCAGTCTTGCCATAGAGATGGCTGATGGCGCTGATCTGTTTATAGACATCATTATCCCAATTACCCAGCATTTCGTTGATCTGGGGGCTATTGAACTCCCAGTAATAAGCCATGTTGCGAATGATTCTGGCAAGGTAAACAACGTTTGCCTCGCCGCGGCTAAATTCGTCAATGAGCAGGTCCATGTTCTCTACGGGAGGAACATAGATGCTTTCCTGAGAATCTTCAACCCAACCTGCGCGGTAAGCATTGGTGAAGTCTACCAGCTTGCCAAAGAGGCCGCCGAAGTCAACAACCTGACCATTGCCCATGTCAAACTTCAGGCCTTCCTGGAAGTTGGACATACCCATAACGATGATTTCAGCATAGGGGTTCAGGTCACGGATAACTTCAAGGCTTCTGTCATAGGTGATGAGGAAGGAGAGGGTAGCATAACCATAGAGGTCAACCACAGCATCGAACTTCTCTTCACCGATAATTCCCTTAACTTCTTCGCCCAGGTACTCATCCAGAATAGCCTGAATGTTGCGGTAGATGCTTTCATACTCAGGGAAGAAAGTGAGCAGCTGTTCCATGGTGGCACGGCCGGCCATGACGGGTGCATCATCGTCTGCCCAGTTGACATTGCCGTCAGCGTCGGGAGAATCGTTGAACCAGTCGGAGCCGCCGGCAAAGAGGTCCAGCATACGGCTGGAAACTACAGAGGAGAAGCTGTGGGTACCAAGGTTGACGCTGATGATGTCAGCGTCGGCGATAGCCTTGCGGTACTCATCTCTGAACTTCGCCAGCTCATCTTCAGCTTCCTGGCTTGCGTATCTGAATTTACGAACCTGGCCATTGGATGCGGTGTAATCCCAAACATGGTCGCTCTCCCCCACGGCCACAGCGTTGCCAGGTTCATATACGTACTGCATATCCAGACCGAGACCGGAGAGATCCCCTTCAGGACCAAAGCCCCACTGAGTATAGTCAACGAAAGAACCGATCAGTTTCTGGCTGTAACGGCCATACTTTGCGGACAGGAAGCGGCTGACCTTGCCTTCAGTGTCGTTGCCGTTCTTCCAGATGTTGGTGGTGTATGCGTCGCCGTTGTAAGCCAGCTCACCTTCCACATTTTTGCTGAAAAGGAGATGATCCTTATCATGGCCTGAGTCCATACCCTTAGTCCAGTTCTCCTGCATCAGCCAGTAGAAGTCCTCAGGACGCTGACCGGACATAGCCCACTGATCCCACACAACATTATCTGTACCATACACGCTCTTCAGGTAGGTGGCGAATTCAGACGCATAGGTAGTGGCTTCGGTACGGTGCAGACCAAAGGTGTTGGACTTACCGTTCGCAGCGAAGTTATAAGTCTCAGCACTAGCAAGATCAAAAACCGTCGATGTCCCACCGTTACACAAAATGGCCTGAAAATCCGTAAGGGGATCCAGGATACCCATACGGTCGATGACATTGCCTGCCAGATAACCATGCTCAGCAAAGTCATACTCAGGGTAGTACCCCTCGGTACCATAACCATTGGTCATAGATTCGCCAAGGGATATGTAGTCGATTTTGCCGTTTTCGTTTACGTCGACATGAAATCCATTTGCGTTCTCAGGCTGAGTTTCCGAAGCAAATGCAACAGGAACCATAGAGATGACCATGGCAAGAACGAGAACAATAGAAAGTATTCTCTTCTTCATGTTTTTCCTCCTATTTAAAATTAAAAAAATGATTTATATAAACACAGCTTTCGCTGCGGTTGTTTTTGCTGTTGCTTGCTCGATTCGCATCTAAAGTTTTGTCATGCTGAGGCTCTGCCGAAGCATCTCCGCAGCCGGCTCACTGCCAATCTGACTTTAAGTGCGGGGATTCTTCACTTCGTTCAGAATGACCTCGGGGCGGGTGGATTTTATTGCAGCGCAAAAAAGTGTCATTGCGAGGAGCGACAGCGACGCGGCAATCTCCTGCGTCGGTTTCGCTGCGCCGTATGATTTTAAGCCGGTGGTGCAGTAACAACACGCAACTTAATTAACCACCCATAGCGGAGGCCGATTTTCAGCCTCCGCTATTCGGTTTTCAGTCCATTCCGGACTTAAATGCTTAGATTACGATGAAGTGCATTACACGGGTTGCCGTTTTAGGATTCTGCCGCCCTCTGCTCTGCCGATACAAGC
>JAFYLG010000079.1 GCA_017537225.1 Lachnospiraceae bacterium | reverse complement strand
GACCTAACATAAAGTACAGTTTTACCTTGTTCCAGCCACCCTTAAAGGCTTCGGTAGCACCTGCCAGGATCACTTCCTCTGACAGACCCTTATTGATCACGTCACGCATACGCTGGGTGCCGGCCTCCGGAGCAAAGGTGATGCTGCTCTTCTTCATATCCTGGATCTTGCTCATAACATCCAGAGAGAAGGCGTCGATACGCAGGGAAGGCAGAGAAATATTCACATGACGCTTGCTGGTCTCATCGATGAGGAAGTACACCAATTCTTTCAGTTTGGAATAGTCACTGGAGCTTAAAGAACTCAGAGAGATCTCCTCAGCGCCGGTGCTCTCCAGCATCTTGATGGCCTGCTCCTGTAAAAACTCCAGACTGCGCTCGCGGACAGGGCGATAGATCATACCGGCCTGACAGAAACGACAGCCACGGATACATCCTCGCTGGATCTCCATAACCACACGGTCCTGGGTAACCTTCATCAAAGGAACAACAGGCTTTTCGGGGTAGATGTTGTATTCGCCGGTCATATCGGCAACGATCTCTTTGCGAACCTTGGTAGGGATGCCTTCTGCCACAGGAGTAAAGGCCGCCAAAGTACCATCCTCGTTATAGGTTACATTGTACAGACTGGGCACATAGATACCAGGCAGATTTGCACAGGCACGCAGGAAGTCCTGACGGCTGCCACCACGGGCCTTATTTGCCTTGTACAGCTCCATCATAGGGCCATACTGAGTCTCGCCCTCACCGATGTAGAACAGATCAAAGAAGGGGGCCAGAGGCTCCGGATTGTAGGCACAGGGGCCGCCACCGATGACGATGGGATCCTCCTCACCACGCTCCGCTGCCCACATGGGGATCTGAGACAAATCTAAGATCTGCAGAATATTGGTGTAGCACATCTCGTACTGAATCGTGATGCCCAGGAAGTCAAAGTCCTTGATGGGATCCTGAGACTCCAGCGCAAACAAAGGCAGGTGCTTTTTGCGCATGATGGCATCCAGATCCGGCCAAGGGGAATATACACGCTCACACCATACATCTTCCATGCGATTGAAGACATCGTAGAGGATCTGAATGCCCAGGTGGGACATACCGATCTCATAGACATCGGGGAAGCACATGGCAAAGCGTACGTTTACTTTGTCTTTATCCTTATAAACACAGTTGTTTTCGCCACCGATATAGCGGGAAGGCTTTTCGATGGACAAAAGCAATTCATCGGGCAGCGCCAGCTTGCGGCCCTTCATAATAGCATACTGATAAGAATCCATAGGGATCGTATTCTCCTCTTCTGGGGATTTCACAGCAGGAGGCAGGTCAGCGGGAACCGATGAGGTCGTCCCACTGTAGGGACTGTCACTGCTGGTTTCGATAATAGTCAGGGTTGGATTTTCTTCGGCTGCATCCAACAACAGCTGATGGATCCGAGAGGTCTTAGGGCCTAAATGGATGTCCCAATCCTCTTCTAACACCAATGTCACATCACGGACAGAGGTCAAAATATCAAACATGGCACTTAAGTTTTCGCCATAAGCATTACCGGCGGCCAGATGATCACGGATAAACTGATGGAGGGCTGCCTCGCTGGAAATATTATCTGCGGTCCAGATATAACGTTGTTCCATGGGCCGTTCACTCCTCTCCGTATAGGAGCTCAAAACTCTCGTAATGATCTCCGGTATAGTAGATCAGACCGTCATTGGAGAAAACAATACGCTCCCCACCACGGAAACCACCTTCATAGTTGATGTCGCATTCATAGTACTTGCGGCCCTTCTCCTCAGGCAGCTGATCATCATTGTTATAATAACGGTCCCCACCGATGCTCATGCCATCGGCCACATCCCACAGATTACCTTTTTTACTGTCCCAACCACGATCGCGGGCTTCGTTCTTGGTAAGGTAGTTGTCCGGAAGTTCACCGTAAGTGTAGATGTAGAGAGCTACTTCATCCTTGGTGTTATACCAGCCATCTTCGTCGATGGTAGGATCATCCCACTTATCAGGAGAAAGCCAGTCGTCTGTTTCTGTCGGTGTGTCACCAGGCTTTTGACTGGAGTTACCGGCCTGAGCATCATCATTCTCTTCTGTCTCCAGGGCATCCAACACATCGATGGCGATATCCAGTGCTCCCTCTAACTCTTCTGCGGAACAGCTCGTCATGGTAAACATGGAAAATGTCATCATTAAGGCTAAGGCCAAAGAGACGATGCCTTTTGGTAAACGCTTAGAACCGAAAACAAGTTTTTTCATCATAGAAAACATTATCGTTGATCTCCTTATTTGGCCTCGGTGTAGATCTCTACGATCTTCTTCAAAATCGCTACCGTCGTCTCCATGGACTGAACGCAGGCGTACTCATAGCGACCATGGAAGTTGTGACCGCCAGTGCCTAAGTTGGGGCAAGGCAGACCCATAAAGGACAGGCGAGCTCCGTCAGTGCCACCGCGAACTGGTGTAGTGATGGGCTCCAGGCCGCAGGCACGGATGGCAGTGCGGGCATTGTCGATCAGGTGTGCATGAGGTTCTACCATCTCGCGCATATTGTAGTAAGAATCACGCATCTGAACCACAGCGGTGCCCTTACCGTACTTGGCATTGATAAAGTCGGCAGCTACCTGGAAGAAAGCCTTCTTCTGCTCAAACTTATCTTTGTCATGGTCGCGGATAATGTAATGAACGATGACTTCTTCACAGCCACCAGAGATATCATTGGGATGATAGAAGCCTTCGTATCCTTCGGTAGCACTGGGATTTTCATGAACAGGCAGCAGGTTTTGGAACTCAGAAGCTACCAGGATAGCGTTGATCATCTTGTTCTTGGAAGAACCGGGATGTACGCTCTTGCCATGGATGGTCAGCTTCACACCGGCTGCATTGAAGTTTTCATATTCGATCTCACCGGCAGCACCGCCGTCTACAGTATAGGCAAAATCAGCGCCAAATTTAGCTACGTTAAAGAAATCTACACCACGGCCCACCTCTTCGTCGGGGGTGAAGGCAATGGGAATGCGGCGGTGAGGGATTTCGGGATGAGCCAGCAGATATTCTGCCATGGTCATGATCTCAGCAATACCAGCTTTATCGTCGGCACCCAGCAATGTGGTACCATCGGTAACGATCAGATCTTTGCCTACATAGTTCAGCATATCGGGAAACTCAGCGGTATGCAGAGTGTATCCCAACTCTTCGTGAAGTACGATATCCTGGCCATTATAATTCTCTACGATGCGAGGTTTTACATCCTTACCGGTAACCGCCTCAGAGGTGTCCATATGAGCAATAAAACCGATCACAGGGCCCTGGGCTCTGGGATCATCCTCTGCTACAGTGGCAGGGATCCAGGCATATACATAGCCGTGATCATCCATGTGAGGATCTTCCGCACCCATGGCCTGTAACTCTTCTACCAGCAGACGGCCCAGATCCTTCTGTTTTTCTGTGCTGGGAACCTGTTCCTGATCGGACAAACTTTCAGTATCGATTTTAACATAACGAAGAAACTTTTCGATAACAGATGATGACATGGTGATTCTCCTTTTCTTGTCTCTCATATTAGTATATTGGAGAGGTCTGCAGATCTAAAGTCTATGCAGACAAACTCTATACTATTATACACAAAATAAGGAGGTATGGCAATGATAAATCTTTCATTGTATTCCTGCCTTAAATATGGTACGATGAAAGTAGGAAAATCAAATATTTTCCATAGACAGAATCAAGCGACCTCAAAAGGCTGCGGAATGGAGAACACAATGAGAATTGGCTGTGTAAAAGAAATCAAGAACAATGAATTTCGTGTAGGACTGACTCCGGATAATGTAAAGGCATATGTAAATGCGGGACATACGGTGTATGTGGAGCAGGATGCCGGTCTGGGTTCCGGTTTTACCACAGAAGAATATAGAGAAGCAGGAGCTGTGATTTTTGAAAAGGCAGCCGATGTATGGAAACAATGTGACATGATGGTAAAGGTAAAGGAGCCACTGGCTGAGGAGTATCCTCTCTTCCATGAGGGCATGATCCTGTATACCTATCTGCATTTAGCCGCTGATAAGCCTCAGATGGAAGCTCTGATGGCTGCCAAGGTAAAAGGTGTTGCTTACGAGACTTTGGTAGAAACCGATGGTAGTTTGCCTCTGCTGGCCCCCATGAGCCAGATCGCCGGTCGTCTCAGCATCCAGGAAGGAGCTAAATATCTGGAAAAGATCTACGGTGGACGTGGCGTACTTTTGGCAGGAGTTCCCGGCACTCCTAAGGGTAAAGTTGTGATCCTGGGCGGAGGCAGTGTTGGTACCAATGCCTGCAAGGTAGCTGTTGGTATGGGCGCCGATGTTACTGTGATCGATATGAATCTGAAGCGTCTGGCTTATTTGGACGATATTTTCGGTGCCCGTATTCAGACTCTGTACAGCACCGATGCTGCCATTGAGAAAGCCATGGCGGAAGCTGATCTGGTGGTTGGATGTGTATTGATCCCCGGCAAGGCTGCTCCTAAGCTGATCAAACGCTCTTATCTGAAAAACATGAAGCCTGGCAGTGTGATCGTCGACGTTGCTGTAGACCAGGGTGGCTGCTGTGAGACCACCAAGGTGACTTATCACGACGATCCCATCTATACCGTGGACGGTGTGATCCATTACTGCGTTGGCAATATGCCCGGTGCAGTTCCTCGCACAGCAACTATTGCACTGACCAATGCCACTCTTCGCTATGGACTGGAAATCGCCAATAAGGGGCTGGAGAAAGCTTGCCAGGACAACCCTGTGATCTACTCTGCTGTAAATACCTATGATGGAAAGTGTACCTGTAAAAATGTAACCGATAGCTTTGGCATGGAGGCACATGACATTCACAATATGTTTTAATGTGCAAATGTGCTTGCCAAAAACACACTTCTATGCTATATTGCTTTAACAGACTAAAGTTAACTAGTTGATGTGACTTACAACGACTGAGAATGGAGGCATCTTATGATCAAGGTTTGGGAGATTACCATACCGCCACTGACCGGCAATGAAAAGCGCAGAGCTTATGTGTATCTGCCGGCATCCTACAAAAACAACCCTAACAAGCGCTATCCTGTGCTGTATATGTTTGATGGCCATAATGTGTTCTTTGACGACCATGCTACCTACGGTAAGTCCTGGGGTATGAAAGATTTTATGGACCGCACCAAAACAGAGATGATCATTGCCGCTGTGGAATGCAACCATGATCCGGACAATGGTCGTTTAAAGGAATACTCTCCTTACGATTTTTCAGATGAACGATTTGGCACCATTGAAGGGAAGGGTTATGAAACTTTAGAGTGGTTGATCAATACATTTAAAAAACAAATCGATAAAAAGTTTCGCACTTTGCCAGACAGAGAGCATACTTTTATCGCTGGTAGTTCCATGGGTGGTCTCATGAGCTATTTTGCTGTACTTCATCGTAACGACGTGTTCTCTCGTGCTGCGTGTCTCTCACCTTCTTTGTGGGCCGGCACCGTGAAATTGTATACGTTAACAGAGACTTGCCTGTTGGAACCTAATACGGTAGTTTATATGGATTATGGTTCTCGTGAGTTGAAAAATCATGAAGATATGATTCAATGTTTCAGTAGATACACATCTCTTTTGATGGAACGAGGTGTCTATGTGCAGAGCCGCATCGTCCCGGAGGGCGAGCATTGTGAGGCCTGCTGGGAAAAGCAGATCCCTATTTTTATGGAAGCACTGACTTATGGTTTGAAAAAAGTACAAAAAAACCAGTCAAAATCCAAAAAACCTTTCTGGAAAGACTGGACAAAGCGCTGACCATAGCCCATAATAATATTATAACAAAAAATACAAAAGGTCGAAAAACCCAGTAAAATCAAGGCTTTTTGAAAAGACAAAATATAAGACTCAAAAGAAAACGAAAAAAAAAAGAAAACAAAAAACATAAGGGAGTAAAAAGTATGAGAAACGTAATTTTCCTTTCCCCCAACTTCCCCACCAACTACTGGATGTTCTGTAAGCAGTTAAAGGACAATGGAATGAACGTCCTGGGTATCGGCGATCAGCCCTACGATCAGCTGAGCGACAATTTAAAGGGTGCTTTGAATGAGTACTTCTGTGTAAGCAGCCTGGAGAACTACGATGAAGTTTACCGCGCTGTTGCATTCTTCATTTACAAGCATGGTAAGATCGATTGGTTGGAGTCCAATAATGAATACTGGCTGGAGCGTGATGCTCACCTGCGTACCGAGTTCCATATCACTACCGGTTTCCAGGTAGAGGATATTCCTCGCATTAAGTATAAGTCTAAGATGAAGGAGTTCTACATCAAGGCAGGTATCCCTGTAGCCCGCCATCACATGGTAGACAAGCTGGAAGGCGCGTTGGAGTTTATTCAGGAAGTTGGATATCCTGTCGTAGCAAAGCCCGACAACGGTGTAGGCGCTTCTCATACGTTCAAAATCAGCAACGACGATGAGATGAATAAGTTCTTCGCTGAAAAGTGGGAAGGCATTCAGTACATCATGGAGGAGTTCATCGATGGTGAAGTTAACTCCTACGATGCCATCATCGATTCCAAGGGCCAGCCTCTGTTTGAGACCGGTAATGTAACTCCTCTGTCTATCATGGACGTTGTAAATAACAACGACAGCTCCATCTTCTACATCCGCAAGGAACTGCCTGAAGATGTACGTAAAGCTGGTCGTGCTACCGTGGAGAGCTTTAATGTAAAGAGCCGCTTCGTTCACTTTGAGTTCTTCCGTCTGCTGAAGGATTACCCTCACCTGGGTAAGAAGGGCGATGTGATCGCTCTGGAAGTAAATATGCGTCCCAGTGGCGGTGTTACTCCCGACATGATCAACTTTGCCCACAGCACCGATGTTTATAAAATCTGGGCTGACATGATCGCTTTCGATCGCTCCACCAAGGAGGAAGGCAAGCACGCTTACTGCGCATTCATCGGCCGTCGTGATGGCAAGAACTATGTGATGAAGCACGAGGACATTATGGCCAAGTACGGCAACTGCATGCGCATGAACGAGCCTGTTGCCAGAGCTTTGTCCGGTGCCATGGGCGATTACATGTACCTGGCTACCTTTGATACCGAGGAACAGCTGAATCAGTACTACGAAGATACTTCCAAGTGCTGGTAAGATACTCTTCCACTTTCTTAAAGATGAATAAATGTAAAGAGGGCGCTTAAGTTTAAGCGCTCTCTTCTTTTTTTATATTTAACCAAATGGTTAAATGAATATATTGACTATGCTATGATCTTTTATTATAATATATTTAACCAAAAAGTTAAATGCAGGAGGATCCGGGTATGGGAATACAAAGTACCATGAAAGCATTGTCTGATCCCATTCGTCGTGAAATATTGGAACATCTAAAAACCGGACGTCATTCTGCCGGAGAGATCTCAGACAAATTTACCATCAGCGGACCGGCTATTTCCAAACACTTGTCGATACTGAAAGAAGCTGATTTGTTACGGGATGCCAGAGAAGGCAAATTTATCTACTATGAGCTTAATGCTTCTGTATTAGAAGAAGTTATGCTCTGGATCGCCAGTTTGAAAGGAGAATCCACATGATTAGTAAACACTGGAAATTGCTTACCTTTACCTCACTCGTTATCGTATTGCCTATGGTGGCAGGTCTGCTCTTATGGAATCAATTGCCAGACCAACTTCCCAGTCATTGGAATGGAGCTGGTGAGATCGATGGCTGGTTTAGTAAAACAATGAGTGTCTTTGGCACTCCCCTCTTTCTTCTTGTAGTTCATTGGCTGGCTGTTATTGCTACCTTTTCCGATCCCAAGAAAAATCACCACTCTGATAAAATATTGCAGCTTGTATTTTGGATGATACCGCTGCTGTCTGTGGGGATTCATGCCGTTATTTACATGACAGCATTGGGGAAGAAAGTAAATGTTAGTACTCTGGTCCCTGCCTTTATGGGCTTTTTGTTTATCATCATTGGAAATTATCTTCCTAAATGCAAGCAAAACTATACCATTGGTATCAAGATCCCCTGGACTTTAGACAGCGAGGCAAACTGGAACAAAACCCATCGTTTTGCCGGTAAAGTTTGGGTCATCTGTGGTATGATCATGGTAGTTCTTTCCTTTTTCGGTGATGCCAAGAGCGTATTACCGGTCGCGCTGGTGATGGTTTTGGTACCTGTGGGATATTCTTATCTTCTATATCGTAAAGAGACTACGAACAAGGAGGTCTTACATTGAATACTTTCTCTTTTATCTCGGAATCTATTATTGTGGGACAAAACACAAAGTACCCTTTAAAAGGCCTGCTGACGCTGCCTGCCGCTCTAAATACCCCTGTACCGGCAGTGGTCTTTGTTCATGGCTCCGGCTCCAGCAATATGGACGAAAAAGTAGGCAAATTGACCCCATTTAAGGATCTTGCAGAAGGTTTGGCCAAACATGGTATCGCCTCCATTCGTTATGATAAGCGATCCTTTGCACACGGTTTAAAACTGGTAATGGACAAACACATTACCATCACGATCAAAGAAGAAACCATTGACGATGCGATCCTTGCTACAGAACTGCTGCGACAAGATCCTCGCATTGATCCGAAACACATTTATATCGTTGGTCACAGTATGGGTGCCATGCTGGCTCCACGCATCGATGCAGAAGGTGGTCATTATAAAGGTCTTATTTTAATGGCAGGTTCTCCCCGCAGACTGGAGGAAATCATGATGGATCAAAATCAGGAAGTGATCCGAACCACCAAAGGGCTGGTGCAAAAGATCGTTCAAAAACAGATCGACAAGTTTTCTGCCATGTTTGACGGCATGTATGAACTGACTGATGAAGAGGCCAAACAAAAGAAAGTAGGCAACGGTGTCACTCTGTATTATTTCAAAGAAATGGGCGAACATAATTCTTCCAAGTACCTTGATCAGCTGGAAAAGCCCATCCTTATCCTGCAGGGTGACAAAGATTTTCAGGCTACGGTAGAAAAGGATTTTAACGCTTATATGAAGCTTTTGTCAGGAAAAAGCAATGTGACCTTCTCTTTATATGAAGGGCTGAATCATGCTTTTGTACCGTCCGTCTATGGCCAAATCACGAAGGCAAAACAGGAGTATGGCATCGAACAGCATATCGGAGAAAAGGTCATTGGTGACATGGCAACCTGGATCCTGACACATTCTTCCATCCATTAAAATAGATATCGAAATAAATGATATATACAGAAAAGCTACACGAAAAAATGAGGCTATCCAATCCAATGGATAGCCTTATTCTATATATGGTTTGATACCGTATTATTCTTTATTATACTTCAACGGTCCATCCGTAAGGATCTTCGATCTTACCCCACTGGATACCGGTCAGGAAATCGTACAGCTTCTGAGTCAGTTCACCGGTCTTGAAATCGGATACGGTCACGATCTCGCCGCGATAGTTCAGTTCACCGATAGGGGAAATAACAGCAGCAGTGCCAGTGCCCCATGCCTCTTCCAGACGGCCGGTGCGGGCAGCTTCCATCAGTTCATGAATGGAGAGACGACGCTCTTCTACCTCGTAGCCCCAATCCTTCAGTACATGGATGATGGAGTCACGGGTGATACCGGGCAGTACGGAACCTTCCAGAGGAGGAGTCACTACCTTACCATCGATCTTGAACATAACGTTCATGGTGCCTACTTCTTCAACGTACTCTCTGTGTACGCCATCCAGCCACAGAACCTGGGTGTAACCCATCTTCTGGGCCTTCTCCTGAGCCTTTACAGAGGCAGCATAGTTACCACCGCACTTACAGAAGCCTGTACCACCGATAACGGCACGTACGTACTCTTCTTCTACGTAGATCTTAACGGGGTTTACGCCCTCAGGATAGTAGCAGCCTACAGGGGACAGGATCACGTAAAAACGGCAGCTCTTGGGAGGATGTACACCGATGGAGCACTCGCTGGCATAAGTTACAGGACGGATGTACAGGGAGGTCTCAGGCAGGTTAGGAACCCAATCCTTCTCAATAGCAACCAGAGCCTTGACTGCCTCTACAAACATATCCTCAGGCACCTCAGCCAGGCACAGACGCTCGTTGGACTTGATCATACGCTTTGCGTTCATCTCGGGGCGGAACAGCTGAATGCGATCGTCAGCGGTGCGGTATGCTTTCATACCCTCAAAGGTCTCCAGACCATAGTGCAGAGTTACACAGCGAGGATCCATCATAAACTCATCGTAGGGAACGATCTGGGGATCGTGCCAGCCCTGCTCATGATCATAATCCATCACAAACATGTAATCGGTAACATATTTGCCAAAGCCCAGCTTATTAAAATCAGGCTTCTCTTTTAACTGACTTGCTTTTGTAAATTTGATTTCCATAAGAAATCCCCCTTTTTCATGCGCCTTACCTGGATGCAAGGTGTTTTTCTTTTCTATTATGATAGCACTTGAGCAAAAAAAGTCAATGCTTAACGACAAAAAAGTTTTATCACTTTACTGTAATGCATTGTTTTGCTCATGGTTTTCTTGTACAAAAAGCTTTGGCCAGATCTTTTTTGGAGGATCTGGCCAAAGGAATGATTTAGTTTTTAAAACTATGGATAGGAGCAGGGATACGACCTCCGCGGTTCACAAATCGCTCGCAGGAGAAAGGATTTACCGGCATGATAGG
>JAFYLG010000078.1 GCA_017537225.1 Lachnospiraceae bacterium | reverse complement strand
TGTCACCTGCCTGTGCCAGCTGGGGTATGTTTAAAAACTATGAGGAACGAGGCCGCATCTTTAAGGACCTGGTAAATCAGCTGTGACACAGTCAAAGCGGTTTTTGCCGCATACAATAAGATTTTAAACCGCAGGGAGACTTGCGTATCATTTTGATAGAAAAGGAGGCAGGCCGTGGCAGAGAGAATGAAAAGACCGGGAAAAGTAAAACGTTTTTACGATTACAGCCTGCTGGCAGCTATTATTTTCCTGTGTGTATTCGGATTGATCATCGTATACAGCAGTAGTTCCTATTCGGCAGAATTGAAGTTGGGAGATCCCCTGTACTATTTTAAACGTCAGGGTGTGATCCTTGCCGCTAGCTTTGTTGGTATGATCTTGGTTTCCAAGATAGATTATCATTGGTATAGTAAATTGACACCATTAGCCTGGATCATGGCGGTAGTCATGATGCTCTTAACGAACTTTACTCCGTTGGGTATTGAGTTAAATGGACAGAAACGTTGGTTGGGTGTAACAGAGACTCTCTCTTTCCAGCCTGCAGAGTTTGTCAAGATCGCCATTATCCTGACCATGGCCTTGTGGATCAGTAAGATCGGGCGCAAGATTGATACCTTGCGTGGATTGGTCGTAGCTGCTATTTTGGGATTCATTCCCTTTTTCCTGGTAGCCATGAATAACTTAAGTTCAGGTATTATTATTGCCGGTATCTGCTTTGTTGTTTGCTTTGTGGGAAGTAAGAACAAGGGAATCTATTTGTTCGGCAGTGCATTGGTGTTGGCTTTGGCATTTGTGTTTGTCCAGTTTGGGGAGAACATGGTTGAGGCCGGTATCCTGGAGAGTTATCAGCTGGAGCGTATTCGTGTGTGGCAAAATCCGGAGGCTTATCCCCAGACTGGCGGATGGCAGGTGCTGCAGGGCTTGTATGCCATCGGTTCCGGTGGTCTGTTTGGCCGTGGACTGGGACAGAGTATTCAAAAGCTTGGCTTTATCCCTGAGGCCATGAACGATATGGTATTCTCTATCATTTGTGAGGAGTTAGGTCTGTTTGGCGCACTTTGTGTTATTTTACTGTTCCTCTTTATGATCTGGCGTTTTATGATCATTGCCAACAATGCTCCTGATTTGTTGGGAGCTCTGATCGTGGTAGGCGTTATGGCCCACATTGCCATCCAGGTCATTTTAAATGTGGCGGTAGTTACTAACACGATTCCAAATACAGGTATCTCCCTGCCGTTTATCAGTTACGGTGGTACATCTCTCATGTTTTTGATGGCGGAGATGGGTATGGTACTGGGTGTTTCCAATCGCATTACCTTAGAACAATAACAACAGGGTACGATGTCTATGAGGCGTCGCTTCCTGCATTTTTCAACATATCGAAGAACTCTGACGAGTTACAATACATAGGATAACAGTATAGGATCAGTTTGGAGGGAAACCGTTGAACGAGATACATATCCTGGGAAAATATCCTATGTACGGAGAACTGGAAGTCCAGGGCTCCAAAAACGCAGTGCTGCCGTTGATGGCAGCATCTCTGCTTCATAGGGGCGTCACGACATTGGAGCATGTGCCGGATATTACGGATGTAGGATGTATGGTCCGGATCCTGGAAAGCCTGGGAGCCGTGGTTGTCCGAGAGAAAAGTCGTATGACGATCGATGCATCCTGTATTAGCTTCTGTGAGATCCCCCTGGAAGAAGTATGCAAAATGCGTTCCTCGATCATGGTGCTGGGGCCGCTGATCGCTCGTATGAGGCGTGCAGTGACCTATTACCCGGGAGGTTGTTCCATCGGGAGAAGACCGGTGGATTATCACATTCGTCTGTTGCGGGAACTGGGGATTAAAATTCTGGAAGAAGATGGTCGTATTGAAGCTGTGGCGGAGAACTATTGTGGCACTGTGATCACATTGGATTTCCCCAGTGTGGGAGCCACGGAAAATGCCATTCTGGCAGCTACCGGCGCCAAAGGAGAGACGGTGATCTGCGGATGTGCCAGAGAACCTGAGATCGTAGAATTATGTGCTTTTTTACAGGCGATGGGGATCGAGACAGTGGGGGCTGGTACTGACAGGATCCGTGTATGGGGACAGATCAGTAAACGGGATCCTCATGTTCGCATCCATGGAGACAGGATCGCTGCAGGAACTTATCTGGCGGCGGCAGCTGTGGCTGGAGGAGAGATCACTTTGACAGGCGCACCTGTGACCAGTATGAAAGCAACCCTGCAGGCATTGTGCGGATGTGGATGTTTGATCCAGACAGAAGGGGACCATATCCACATGAAAGCACCACGCCATCTGCGGACTATTCCTTATCTGGAGACTACAGTATACCCCGGGTTTCCTACGGATATGCAGTCCATATTGTTGGCGGTCCAGTGCTGTGGTGCCGGAGAAGGCCGGATGCAGGAAACGATTTTTGAGGGGCGTTTTGAAACGGCTGCCCAGTTTAATAAGATGGGTGCCAGGATCAGTGTGGAGTCTGCTCTTCCCGGTTGTGAGGGATGTATTTCCGCTGCAGGATGTGATGGCATGGGATACATTGCCAGGATCCAGGCCGGTGAAGGGCTGCATGGAGCCCACGTGACAGCCACAGATCTAAGGGGAGGCGCTGCTTTGGTAGTGGCAGGGCTGGGAGCAATGGGAGAGACGATAGTGCATCAATGTCATCACATTGATCGTGGCTATGAAGATATGGTAGGTAATCTACAGAAGTTAGGTGCCCGGATCCATCGAATAACCGGCACGTAAGGAGGAAAGTATGAAGAGAGGAGCGCAGCTGCCTGTGCACAACAGAATACGTAATCTGCTGATCGGCATTGGGGTGGCGGCGCTTCTTTTATTGATCCTGTGGTCACAAAAGATCGATACCGTCCATGTAGAGGGTGTGGATTTTTATTCGGCCCAGGAGATCGAAGATTACTTGTTTAACAGTGACCTGGAGAGAAATATTTTATATGCTCGCCTAAAGAATCGCATAGGTAAAAATAAAGAAATTCCGTTTGTGGCCGGTTATACCATGGAGTTTACCGGAAAGGATACTGTGACAGTCATTGTTCATGAAAAGAGCATCATTGGATACGTGGACTATATGGGAAGTCACATGTACTTTGATAAAGACGGCACGGTGGTGGAGAGCTCTTCCCGACTTTTGTGGGAGGGAATCCCATTGATCACCGGTTTGGATTTTGATTCCATCGTGTTGTATCGTCCACTGCCAGTGGAGAATGAAAATGCATTTACCCAGATCCTTAATCTGACTCAATTGGTAGGAAAACATGGGATATCTGTGGACAAGATTTATTTTGATTCCAGATACAATGCCACGCTGTACATTGATCAGGTTCGAGTGATGTTGGGAGACAAGACCAACATGGAGGACAAGATCGCAGAATTATACGGTATGCTTCCTCAATTACGAGGGTTGCAAGGTGTTCTTCATTTGGAGGATTACGATCCTGCCGCCATGAATCCCCGTTATTCTTTTATAAAAGATGAAGTGCCGGAGACAATGGAGGATGGAGAAGCCTCGGGGCAGCATTAGAATAGAGAAAATAGTCAGAAATTGGACAGAAAAAAATGCAAAAGTTTTTCATTAAAAAGTGACAACAATCCCTTGCACTTTTTATGAAAATAGAATATGATTGTACTATGTGTTGGATCATCAAAGGATAGAATGCAAGGAGTTAGACGAACAGGCAATTAGGTTCGTCTACTCGTTTTATAACTTGATAAAAGGCTAAAGGAGAGAGAAGAAGATGTTGGAGATCAGAGTAGCAGAAGCGGACAGCTCAGCAAAGATTATTGTAATCGGTGTTGGCGGTGCCGGTAATAATGCAGTAAACCGTATGATCGATGAGAATATTGGCGGCGTAGAGTTTGTAGGTATCAATACTGATAAGCAGGCTCTGCAGCTGTGCAAGGCCCCTACCACCCTGCAGATCGGTGAGAAGCTGACCAAGGGTCTGGGTGCCGGAGCTAAGCCCGAAGTAGGCGAAAAGGCCGCTGAGGAGAGCACTGAGGAGCTGACTGCTCTGATGAAGGGCGCAGACATGGTATTTGTTACCTGTGGTATGGGTGGCGGTACCGGTACCGGCGCAGCCCCTGTGATCGCCGGTCTGGCTAAGAGCATGGGCATCCTGACGGTAGGTGTTGTAACCAAGCCTTTCCGTTTTGAAGCTAAGACTCGTATGACCAATGCCCTGGCCGGTATTGATCGTCTGAAGGATAATGTAGACACTCTGATTGTGATCCCTAACGACCGTCTGTTGGAGATCGTAGATCGTCGTACCACTATGCCTGAGGCGCTGAAGAAGGCCGATGAGGTTCTGCAGCAGGCTGTACAGGGTATCACTGACCTGATCAACGTACCTGGTCTGATCAATCTGGACTTTGCTGACGTTCAGACTGTTATGACTGACAAGGGTATCGCTCACATCGGTATTGGTAAGGCTCGCGGTGATGATAAGGCTATCGATGCTGTAAAGCAGGCTGTATCTTCCCCTCTGCTGGAGACCACCATTGAGGGTGCTACTCACGTTATCATTAATATTTCCGGTGACATCGGATTGATGGAGGCCAATGAGGCTGCCAGCTACGTACAGGAGCTGGCTGGTGATTCTGCTAACATTATCTTCGGTGCTATGTACGATGACAGTGTACAGGACGAAGCTACCATCACCGTTATTGCTACCGGTCTGGATCAGTACGGTGCGAATGCTCCTATTGCATCTGTTATGTCCGGTTTCAACAACAAGCCTAAGATGCCTCAGACCAAGAAGCCTGCTATTGAGGACAGACCTTCTTACACTGCTGTGGAGTCCAGCGTTCCTACTTGGAAGTCCAACGTAGAAACCAGAAGCATCGACGTTCCTACTTTCCTGCAGAGAAAGAGATAATGCGCGTAGGCCATGAGCCGTGCGAAAATAGAAAGAGCCCAGTGTATTGTGCTTGCACAAAAACACAGGGCTCTTTCTATTTTCATAGGGCGAGGCCCGCGAGTCACGATTCGCGGTGCGAATTGTGACATGCGCACGGCTCATGGCTGTTGCGACAGGAAACTACACCAACTCGGCGATCCGGGTCACAGCTACATAGATTTCTGAGATTTTATACCAGGTGGCGTAATCTACGATCCCTGTCGCAGGCAAACCGAATATAGACTGAAATTCTCGCACAGAAGCTTCAGTGCCAGCGCCATAGATCCCGTCTACTATCAGAGGAGGTATGGCCGTGTAGATGCTTCGAATCGTGTCCAGCTGTTCCTGCATCTGGCGCACTTTATCGCTGCGGGTACCCACTTGCAGGTTCGAGCCAGGCCAGGAGGAGGGGATGCCAGAGATGATTTCTGCAGTATTGATATACATATCATCGCCATAATAATGACGTAGGATCTCTATGGGAGAATATCCCTGATCTCCCAGATTTTTGGAGCCCCACTGGGTCATCCAATTGGGGCAAGTCACCCTTTTACCGTCACAATACTGAGTCAGGATAGGCTGTTTTACATCGGGGCGAGACAGATAGTCAGTAAAGATATCATCTACGATGCGAGAGATATCTTCGTAAATGTTGCGGCCGTAGATCCATTTATGGTCATAGGCAGTGGAAGATGTAATAGTAAATTCATATCCGCGATTGCGATAAAATTCGGTGTACACCCGATTCATGGTAAAGGACATGATGGCCAATATGTTGGCAGTGATGGTGGATTCGGGCCAGGTGGCATAGATCTCACTGGATGCCACATTTTTGATGTAGTCCTTGTAGGGAACATAGTAGTTGCGGGCAGAAGCGTTGCTGGGAGCTCCGTCGTGGACGACGATCGTCTCAGGCACCACCACCCGACTGAGGACGATCTCACCATCTTCGCCCAGTGGCTTGATCTCCGGTTCTGCGATTTTGGGAGGATAATCTCCGTAGAGCGTGTGATCCGGGATCAAAATGTCGTCACTGGGGGAAGGCCCAAGATCCAGAGGGCGCATTTGAATGGGTTGGACGGCCAATACATTGGGAAGCACT
Source organism: Lachnospiraceae bacterium (assembly GCA_017537225.1). Lineage (GTDB taxonomy): Bacteria > Bacillota > Clostridia > Lachnospirales > Lachnospiraceae > RGIG7193. The sequence goes on along the minus strand of JAFYLG010000078.1, from coordinate 1,215 downwards.
TCCGTGCCGGTGACCAATACCGGCTCAAAACCGGGAGCAGTGACCCGCAGAGTATATTCGGTGTAAGGTCGTGGGGAACCGGCTTCCAAACTGTAATCCAAAGGAGGAGCAGCCAGGGTAAGTTGGGGAGATTGCCCAGAGGAATTGGTGGTGACTTCTTCCAAAGTTTGGTCCGGTTCAAAACTGTCGGAGATGGAGATGGTGGCGTTGTTTATGGGAAATCGATTGGTGGCTGAGGTCACGTTGATTTGCAACCGACCTTGATCGGTAGGAGTGGAGGCAGTTTTTCGCAGTCTGATCATCAGGAGAGTCCTTTCATTTACGCTGATATTATCCTATGAATATCCGGGGGAAATATCACATCATTTTAACGAATTCCTTGCAAAATATGCCGTCATCGTTTATACTGTTGTAAACAGTAGGCGAGTTGGCATTTATCGCCGCTGAACATAAGAAATCATATTATACGATAGAGAGGTATTAAACATGACTTTATTAGAAAATTGGAGACAGGCCGCATACGAAGTAGAGAGAGATCCCAAGAATGAGCAGATGTTCTGGGGTACTTATTTCAGCTATGAGCAGGAGATCTATGCTCAGATCCTGGAGTCCGACGAAGTAGTGACCGGCACCGTTAAGGAGCTGGCTGAGAAGTTCGAAGTAGAGCTGCCCATCATGGTAGGTTACCTGGATGGCATCAATGACAGCTTAAAAACTCCCAACCCCATTGAGACCATGGAGGAGGATACTGTAGTATCTCTGGACTACGATGCTGAGAAGCTGTACTATAACATGGTAGCTGCCCGCGCTGAGTGGCTGTACACCCTGCCTCAGTGGGATCGTCTGCTGACTGCAGAGCGTCGTAAGGAACTGTACAAGCAGCAGAAGTCTTCCACTACCATCGTAAAGGCCAAGAAGATCGGCCGTAACGAGCCCTGCCCTTGCGGTTCCGGCAAGAAGTATAAGCACTGCTGCGGTAAGTAATCCGCCGTCGGGAGAGGCTTATGTTTCAATATATCCTGTTTGATTTGGATGGTACGCTGACGGATCCGGGAGAGGGCATTACCAAGAGTATTGCCTATGCCTTTGATCACTACGGTGTTGCCTATACTTCTTTGGAAGAATTAAAAAAATACATTGGTCCGCCGCTGATTCGAGAGTTTTCCCAGTGCCTGCATGTGGATATGGACACAGCCTTTGCGTATGTGACTAAGT
>JAFYLG010000077.1 GCA_017537225.1 Lachnospiraceae bacterium | reverse complement strand
CCAGGCTCTGGTCAGCCGTACCAATTTTGGACAGCCCCGCCGTACCGCAGCCGGTACCGATTACAATCGTGTAAATCTGTTGATGGCTGTGCTGGAAAAGCGCATCGGTCTGCGACTGGGTGAGTGTGATGCCTACATCAATATTGCCGGAGGTATGCGTATCAACGAGCCTGCCCTGGATCTGGGCATTGTCATGGCTATCGTGTCCAGTTATAAGGATCTGGCCATCGACGATCACACCATGATCTTTGGAGAAGTAGGTTTGTCCGGTGAAGTCCGTGCTGTCAGCATGGCTGACCAACGTATTGCCGAGGCGGAGCGTTTGGGCTTTACTACCTGTATCCTGCCTAAGGTGTCTATGCAGAGTCTGCGCAAGACCGGCAAGATGAAGCTGATCGGTGTCAGCAGCGTGGCTGAAGCTATGAAGGTATTGTAATTTACGTTTTAGAAAAGGTGTCAAGAGGGGGAGAGATTCCTGTCTTTTGACATCTTTTTTGATATGAAAAACTTTTTTATTTATTGCTTGACATTCCTGACTTGGTGTGATATATTTATTGGGCGGTCAAAAATGACCGACTTAGGGGCATAGTTCAATGGCAGAACAGTGGTCTCCAAAACCATCGATGTGAGTTCGACTCTTACTGCCCCTGCTAAGTAGACCTGTGGACGAAAGTTCACAGGTCTTTTTGCGTTTAGAAGTTTCTTTCCAGTTTACCCTGTTCCTTTACTCTTGAGATATGCTATAATAAACATAGAAAGTTGGATCCCGGTTGCGTTGTTTTCCGGATCCGATGAAAATGTACAGAGTCTTAAAAAGGGAGGATCTCCTTATGTTTCATATTCTGGTGGTAGATGATGACAAAAATACCCGTATGCTGTACCGCGCTGTTTTAGAGGAGGCCAACTACACTGTGTTTACCGCAGAGGACGGTGAGGCTGCGCTGCGTCTGTTGGATCAGCACCATATCGATCTGGTGGTGCTGGATATTATGATGCCTAAAATGGATGGCTACGAGTTTACCAGGACCTTGCGTGCAGGAAACAGTAGTCTGCCGGTATTGATGGTATCTGCCAAGCAGCTGCCTGCAGATAAGAAAAAGGGCTTTTTGGTAGGCACCGATGATTATATGACCAAGCCGGTGGACGAGGAGGAGATGCTGCTGCGCATCAAGGCCTTGTTGCGCCGTGCTCAGATCGTCAGTGAGCGACGGATCGTTGTAGGGGATGTGGTGCTGGACTATGATGCTATGACTGTGTCTCGGGGTGGAGAAATCCAGGAACTGCCACAGAAGGAGTTTTTGCTGCTGTATAAATTGCTGTCATATCCGGGCAAGATCTTTACCCGCATTCAATTGATGGACGAGATCTGGGGTGCGGACAGTGAGACCGGATGGGAGACGGTGACAGTTCATATTGGACGCTTGCGTAAGCGTTTTGAGGGATGGACAGAGTTTGAGATCGTAGCAGTCCGGGGGCTGGGATACAAGGCGGTGAAAAAAGTATGACAGAAGAACGCATATCAAAAGATATCATGGAAAGGGCGGAGAAGATCGTTGATAGATCTCGCGCTCGGGCCAAGAGACTCTATCAAGATACTCGGCATGAGCGGCGCCGCAGGTGGGGGCTGACCCTGTTTTTTACCCTGATGGTGTTTGTTGCCATGACCATTACCCTGGTGGCGGCGGCACTGTTGACTTATCTGTTGCTGCGGTTAGGCTTTAGCAGTGAAGATGTGGATACCATGACCTACGATGGTGGTTGGGTGCTGTATCTGTTTTTGATCAGTGTTCCCATCGGCGTTATGATGTCCTGGGTAGTCAGCAAGATCCCGTTCAAACCAGTGCAGGATCTGGTACATGGTATGAATCGCCTGGCGGCAGGAGATTTTTCTGCCCGTGTCTATCCTGGTCGTATTATGAAAAATGTGCCGGCCATGACCGAGGTATCGGACAGCTTTAATAAGATGGCTCAGGAGCTGGAAGGCACAGAAATGCTGCGCAGTGATTTTATCAACAACTTCTCCCATGAGTTTAAGACGCCCATCGTATCTATTGCCGGTTTTGCCAAGCTTTTAAATCGGGGAAATCTGACAGAAGAACAGAAAAGAGAGTATCTGGAGGTCATCGAAAGGGAGTCCATGCGACTGTCTTCTATGGCTACCAACGTGCTGAATCTGACCAAGGTGGAGAATCAGACGATCTTGACGGAAGAGACCTGCTTCAATCTGTCGGAGCAGCTTCGTTCCAGTATCTTGTTGCTGGAAGAAAAATGGAGCCGCAAGGAGTTGGAACTGGAACTGTTGTTTGACGAGTATGAGATCTGCGCCAATGAGGAATTATTAAAGCAGGTGTGGATCAATCTGTTGGACAATGCCATAAAATTTACGCCTCAGGGCGGTACCGTACGGGTGATGATCCAGCAGCTTCGGATTCGGGATGAGATATTTTATAATATCTCCGTGGCAAACTCTGGCAGTGAGATCTCGCCAGAACATCGGGAAAAGATCTTCCACAAGTTTTATCAGGCCGATGAGTCTCATGCCTCAGAAGGAAATGGTGTGGGCCTGGCGGTAGTAAAAAAGATCGTGCAGCTTCACGATGGAGCAGTGGCTGTGCATGATAAGACCGGCATGGTCACCTTTGTGGTAACACTGCCTAAGGGACTGTAGGGTT
>JAFYLG010000076.1 GCA_017537225.1 Lachnospiraceae bacterium | reverse complement strand
TGACCAAGATGATCCAGATGAAGATGTTCCCTCAGGGACATATCAACGGAGATCAGACCATGTTTTTGCTGGACGATGTTACCTATGCAGAGTTCGAGACCAGACGTCAGGAACTGGAGAGACGCTCTCAGTTTCTGAGAGATGAGACAAGAGAGCAGAGACAGCTGCGCGAGACCATCGAGCGGGGACAGCAATATATCCAGGCCATTCGAAAGGCCAACGATGATATTCCCGGGGAAGAGATCTCTGAGAAATTGTATCGTTTGGAAACTTCGGTGGGACGTATCTATGCGCAGATCCAAAAGGCACCCCACAAGTTGCCGGAGCTGCGTAAGTTTCAGGAGTATTATCTGCCTACCACCTTAAAACTGGTGGAGACCTACCGGGAGTTTGATAGTCAGCCCATTGCCGGCGACAATATTAAAAAGGCCAAGGCGGAGATAGAAGCTTCTCTGGAGACCATTATTCTGGCCTTTGATAAGCTGTTTGACAGTTTATTTGCAGAAACAGCTATGGATGTGGCTACGGATATTTCTGTGCTACAGACGTTGTTGGCACAGGAGGGACTGACGCAGGATGGTTTAGGCAGGGACATGGTAAAAGAACAGAGGATCGCTGACGAAACTGAGGACAATGAGCAGGAAGACCTGCCGGATATCCGGTTGATGTTTTAATATATGACCGAACAAGGAGGATATATCATGGAGAACCAGAAGGATATGGAAATCGTAGTGGAAGAGACCCCTACTTTGACCTTTGAACCATTTAAAGAGGAAGAGGCTGCCCCAGTGGTAGTGGTAGAGGAAGCAAAACCTGTAGAAAAGCCTGTGTTTGATGAGAGCACACTGACCCCTGCAGAGAAAAAAATGGTGGAAGAGTTTGCTGCCCAGATCGAGTTGAGCAACTCAAACCTGATCCTGCAGTATGGTGCCGGTGCCCAGAAGAAGATGGCGGATTTCTCTGAGACTACGCTGAGCCATGTAAAGACCAGAGATCTGGGCGAGATCGGTGAGGCACTGACCCAGGTGGTCAGCGAGTTAAAGAGCTTTGATGAAGAAGAGCAGAAAGGTATTTTTGGCATCTTCAAGAAAGGCTCCAATAAGATCGAGGCTATGAAAGCCAAGTATGCCAAGGCAGAAAATAACGTAAATCAGATCGTTACCGTGTTGGAAGATCATCAGGTGACTCTGTTAAAAGATGTAGCCATGATGGACAAGCTGTATGATCTGAACAAGACCTATTTTAAGGAACTGTCCATGTATATTCTGGCTGGTAAGAAGCGTCTGCAGACTGCTCAGGATGTGGAACTGCCTGCACTGAAAGTAAAGGCCGCCGAGACCGGTCTGCCGGAGGATGCCCAGGCTGTCAGCGATCAGATCGCCATGATGAATCGTTTTGAGAAGAAGATCCATGATCTGGAGCTGACTCGTATGATCTCTATCCAGATGGCACCTCAGATCCGTCTGGTACAGAACAATGACACCATGGTGTCTGAGAAGATCCAGTCTACTCTGGTAAATACCATCCCTCTGTGGAAGAGCCAGATGGTATTGGCCCTGGGGGTATCTCATTCTACGGAGGCTGTGAAGGCTCAGAGACAGGTCACCGATCTGACCAATGAGCTGTTAAAGAAAAATGCAGCCATCTTAAAGACTGCCACCATTGAGACTGCCAGGGAATCCGAGAGAGGTATCGTGGATATGGAAACTCTGCAGCAGACCAACCAGGCTCTGATCACCACTCTGGATGAAGTAATGAAGATCCAGGATGAGGGTCGCGAGAAGCGCCGCAATGCGGAAGTTGAGTTGAATCGTATCGAAGGCGAGCTGCGCGACAAGTTGTTGCAGGTCAGCAGACCCAAGACCGAGCAGTAAAAAACAAGGATCAGAACATAAGAAGTAAACAGACCAAATAGAAAGGGGAACTGCCGTTTTCGGCGGTTCCCCTTTGTGATAAGTAGTTGTGATGTACAGGATCACACATTGTGAACATGCTCCTGTAAATATTGGATCAGTGTCTGTGCGGCTATAGACAGTTTTTGCCCAAGCGGACTGATAATATAAGTACCCCAAGTGGGATCGGAGAATTTTAAAGGAATGGTTTTTAATTTGGGATGTGCGTGCTCCATCCGTCCCGGAGGGAAGGACCAGGTGATACCGTTGCAACGGCAAGTGATGGCCTGAGAAGCAGCACTGTCCAGATTGTACAGACGAAAATCCGGTACAAAACCTAAGGCCTGACATTCTTTGAGAAGAAAAATAGCAGAATGGCTTTGGGGGCTGGGCGCGATAAATGGCTGTCCCTTCAAATCTGCCATCTCCAGCTCTTCTCGTTGGCTCAAGGGATTATTGATGGAAATATGAAGGTGCATGCGAGGGGATGATTGGATCTGGATGGCGTGTAAATCTTGCAACAGATCTTTATAGGCGCCTACAATGCCAAAATCCAGACGTCCTGCACGTACATCGGCAACGAGATCCATGTCGGAAGCATTGGAAAAATGGAGCAGGATCTCCGGATGCAGCTGCTGGAAATCCAGCAGGATCTCCGAGGGGATCACAGAGAATACGCCCTGTCCCAACGCGATCGAAAGCTGGGTCTGATGTTGGCTGGCTTGCGTTTTTAGTTTTAATTCCAGAGACTGGAACTGAGCGACTAAAGTGCAGGCCTCAGGATATAAATGGCGTCCCAGATCGGTGGGCTCCAGTTTTTTTGTGCCGGAGGCAAAGAGAGGATACCCCAGTTCTTCTTCTAGACGCTGTAATTTTTGGCGCAGAGCCTGACGAGAGACATAGAGTTTGTCAGCCGCTCTGGCGTAGCTGCCGGTATCGTATGCAGCGATAAAATAGCGCAGATCCAAAATATCCATAGGTACCTCCAATGAAATAATATAATTACATCGTATCCTATTTATTGGGGAAAATCAAGGAAAATAATCGAATTCAATCTCTTGGGGAATACTGTACAATTGGGAAAAAGTATGGTATCCTAAGAGACAAGATCTGTTGTAAGACAGAAGATAGGGAAGGAATCCTAAAAGGAAGTACGGAAGGAAAAGAAATATGTCTGAGATGAATAAAGAGCAGTTGGAAAAAGAGTTTGAAGAAAAGAGCAAGATCCTGGATCTGATGATCCAGTGCCTGCCTCAGATGGAGGCCAAGGATCGCAAGCTGGCAGAGGCCACTGATGAGGAGACTCGCCAAAAGTTGCAGGCGGAGATCGCTAAGTTTCAGGAGGAGTACACCGAGCTGCTGGCAGAGTGCCAGGAGCTGGATGCACAGCTGACTGCACTGGAAGAGGAGTAAGAGTTACTTCTGCATATGGATGATCTTAAATAAAAGAGGACGCTGACCATTGCTGGCCAGCGTCCCCTTTATTATTTTAGAGAGGAAAGTGGGAGTGGAATCGAGTCCGACTCCCACACTTGAAATCCTTTTCTATGATGCAGTATGATCTACTATCGATTATACAGCACGGCCGGCATCGTTACCGGAGATGATAGCCTTACCAATGTTGAAAGGATTAGCGCAGTCACCGATTGCATAGGTCTCGGCTACGCCGCAGCCATCCAGCAGAGAGGTGTTGGGCAGCATATCGGAGCAGTCAACGATGGCATCGCACTTGAAGGAGTGCTGAGCACCGGTAACGCCCTTGATAACAACCTTGCCATCCTTAGCGGAAACGATCTCGGACTCAGGCCATGCACGTACGCCCAGAGAGTACAGAGCGGTGGTCATCATACGCTTAGCGTGCTGAGACTGCTGCATATCCAGCTCTTCGTTCTTGCTGGGAGTGATGATGGTAACGTGCTTCTTGTGAACGGTCAGCCACAGAGCCATATCGTAAGCCTGAGCGTTGGAACCGTAAACAACAACCTTCTGACCCATCTCGGTGAACATAGCGTTGTCAATACCGATTACAGGGATATCACCGTTTACAGTCAGAGTAGGACGAGCGCCGCCAACAGCCAGGATAACGGCATCGGGAGCGAATTCCTTGATCTTAGCCTGGTCAACTTCTACACCCAGCTCTACCTTAACGCCCTTCAGCTCCAGCTGACGGATCAGGTACTTCTTCAGGTCTTCCAGGTTCTCGTGAGGACCCTTAACCATGTGAGCGAAGTCTAACAGACCGCCCAGAGCAGGCTTCTTCTCGAACAGAGTTACATCGTGACCCTTCATAGCAGCGATACGGGCAGCTTCCATACCAGCGGGACCACCACCGATAACCATTACCTTCTTAGCCTTGTCAGCCTTAGGTACTTCGTAGGTAGCGGGACCGTTAGCGCGCATTACTCTCTGAGTCAGAGCGTTAACACGGCAGTAACCGGAGATAGCGTTCATCTCGTTGGAACCGATATGACAGTGCAGGCAGCGAGTACAAGGAGCGATCTCATCGATGCGGCCTTCCTTCAGCTTGTTGATGTATTCCATATCAACAGTCAGAGGACGGGTCATCAGCAGGAAGTCAACCTTGCCTTCAGCCAGAGCGTCTTCGAACATGTCAGGAGCGTGAGCGGGATCCATGTAGGTTACAGCGCCGCAAGGGATCTTCAGAGCCTTCTTG
>JAFYLG010000075.1 GCA_017537225.1 Lachnospiraceae bacterium | reverse complement strand
GCAGTTCCCATTCTCAAATCAGACATATCATGCACCTCCCGTGTTACAGCTTGTAGTACGTACTTTCATGTTACAGCTTGTAACACAAAAAGTCAAGCACTTTTTGCCACAAAAAAGGAACCGTAACCTGCCTCTCGCATTTTACGGTTCCTCTATCGTTATCTTTTCTGTTTTTCTTATTTCATATATTCCTTCATCTGGGCTGCCATCTCTTTCTCCAGTGCTACTGCCGCCTGCTGGTCCTCACTGCATACAGAGAAGTACAGTTTCAGTTTAGGCTCGGTACCGGAAGGGCGCACCACGATGGAGCAATTGTCTTCCAGATAGAACTTCAACACATTGGAAGGAGGCAGACCGTTGATACCCTGGCTGTAATCCAGACAGCGTACTACCTGCTTGCCACCGATGACCAGCTTGCCGATCCTCATAGCATCTCCCGCTTCCTCCACAATGCCATTGCATGCCTCTCCTTCCTGGCGGATGCGAGCCATGATCTCCTGCATCTTGGCAAAACCGGCAGCACCTTCAAAGGTGTAGGAATGCTGAGTCTTGCAGCAATAGCCATACTGGGCGTAGATCTGCTGCAATCTCTCATACAGACTGATACCCTGGCTCCGATACCAGGCATACATATCACAGATCAGCAGGGAAGAAACCACGCCGCATTTGTCACGGACATAGGTGCCACTGAGATATCCATAGCTCTCCTCCAGTCCAAAGACGAAGGAGTCCAGTTTACCGGCCTGCTCTAACAGACCGATCTGCTCACCGATGTATTTGAAACCTGTCAGCACATTGATGGTACGCACGCCGTAATGGGCAGCAATGCGCTCTGCCATATCGATGGTGACGATGGTCTTCATAGCCACAGGATCCTGGGGCATACGTCCCTGACGTCGTCTCATATCACACACATAGTCTAACATCAGCATACCGGTCTCATCACCGGACAAAAGCACATATTCACCCTGATCATTCTTGACAGCGATGCCCACACGGTCACAGTCCGGATCCGTGGCCAGCAACAAATCCGCCTGATACTTACGTGCGTATTGCAACCCCAGCTCCATAGCCTCCCGCACTTCCGGATTCGGCTTAGGGCATGTGGGGAAATGACCATCCGGCTGCTCCTGCTCTTTTACCACCGTGATGTTGGTGTAACCACACTCCTGCAGGGTGCGCATCACAAGCTTCAAGCCCGTGCCGTTTAAAGGTGAATATACGATGGCCACATCTTTATTGACTGACATGTCCTCAGTCAGCAAAGACTGAGCTTTGACTGCCTCGATAAATGCATCTTCTACGACACTGTCGATATAGCGGATCTGTCCACAAGCCAGCGCTTCTTCGAAAGGAATTCGCTCCACGTCGGTGAAAATATCCACCGCCTGGATCTCCTTATAGATAGCCTTGGCTGCTGCCGTGGTGATCTGACATCCATCCGCACCGTAAACTTTATAGCCATTGTACTTTGATGGATTGTGAGAAGCTGTCACCATAACACCGGCCACACAGCCCAGTTCTCTCACCGCAAAGGACAGGCAGGGAGTGGGCATCAGCTGAGGATACAGATACACCTGCAGTCCCGCAGCCGCAAAAACCTCCGCAGCTCGTTTGGCAAAGATGTCAGACTTGATCCGAGAATCGTAGCTGACAGCGATATTCCACTGCTCTCTGGGGAAATTTGATACAATATAACGTGCCAATCCCTGGGAAGCCTTGCCAATGGTATAAATATTCAACTGATTAGGACCGGCACCAATAACACCGCGCAATCCGCCGGTACCAAAAGACAATTCTTTGTAAAATGCATCCTCCAGGGCCTTTGGGTTCCCCTTCATCTGCTGTAGTTCCTTTACAACATCCTCATCTTCTACCGCCAGACTGCACCATCTTTCATAAGTCTCCTGCATCGTTTCATGGATCATATCGTTACCTGTTATTCTTTCTCATATAGAGTCAGCCCTGAAAACAGGGCCGATTCTGGTATACTTTTGTGATTTCGATCGAATTAATTCTTTGAGAGCAGTGCTTTACAGCTCGTGCTTGATCTTATCATGCACGGTCAGATCCTCTCCGATCTGTACCTCGATCACCTTCAGCTCGGTATCAGCATAGATGGTATGCTTGCAGCCAGCAGGCATCTCCAACACATCACCAGCGCTGATAGGATACTCGACGTCATCCAGCACGGCACGGCCAGTACCAGAGATCACGGTCCACACCTCATCGCGATGCTGGTGGCTGTGATAATTCATGCCATGACCGGGATTCAAAGTAACCTTAATAGTCAGGCTACCGGGCTCTACGTCCATGATCATAAAGCTGCCCCAGGACTTCTCTGCAAACATAACGCGCTGCTCCAGCTTGTCTACAAAAGGCTTGATATAACTGGACTGCTCTTTATCAGATACCAAGATACCATCTACACTGGCAGACACGATCACATCCTTCAGACCCATACACAGAACGGGAACGTTCAGCTCATTGATGATGCTGACATTCTCGCAGTTTTCGTTCTGCATAGCCTGACCGATGACAGGCTCGCTCATCTCCTCGGTCAAAGTATTCCAGGTACCCAGATCCTTCCACTGACCGGCAAAACGCATCACCTGGATCTTAGTCTCCTGCTCTACTACTGCATAGTCAAAGCTGATCTTCTTCAGAGTCTCATACTTTTCGTACAGATCCTGATAATCTACAAAATCGATCAGCTCGTGGGCTTTGTTCAGCACGTATTTCAGCTTGTAAGCAAATACGCCGCCATTCCACAAAGCACCCTGGCTGATATACTTTTCTGCGGTCTTGGTGTCAGGTTTCTCTTTGAAAGTAGAAACTGCACTGACCTCATCAGCACTCTCAGGAATGATGTAGCCGTACTTTTCACTGGGATAGGTAGGCTCAATGCCCATCAGCACCAAGTTAGCATCGCCTTCGGCAGCCAGCTGGCCCAGACGGTTCAGAGCCTCAAAATAGTCGTTGTTGACATAGGGATCTACGGGACACACTACTACGGCCTCATTCTCATCCACGCCCTGCACATCATGCAGATAGGCAGTGGCCAGGGCAATGGCAGGGAATGTATCTCTGCGGCAAGGCTCGATGCTGATGCCCACAGAACCACCCAGCTGATTGTGAATGGAAGACACTTGGGTCTTGGAGGTGGCGATGGTCACGGTAGCATCGGGATCCACTTCGCAGATCTGACGATACACGCGCTGTACCATGGACTCGTAGGTGCCATCCTCTTTCTTAAAAATCTTGATAAACTGTTTGGAACGGATATCGTTGGACAAGGGCCACAGGCGCTTGCCGGAACCACCGGATAATAATACGATATTCATAACTCTCTCCTTGGTACTTCTTATCTCTCGGCACGCATGGGATTGTTCAGGAAGTCCTCGTAGGACAGACGGATGCCGTCTTCCAGCTCGGTGGTGTACTTCCAGCCTAAGCCCTCCAGCTTGCTTACATCCAGCAGTTTGCGGGGAGTGCCATCAGGCTTGGTGGTATCCCACTTGATCTCTCCTTCAAAACCAACCACCTTGGCAACCAGCTCAGTCAGCTCACGGATGGCCAGTTCCTTGCCGGTACCTACGTTGACAGTCTCGTTGCCTACATAGTTGTTCATCAGGAATACGCAGGCCTCCGCCAGATCGTCTACATACAGAAACTCTCTCATGGGAGAACCGGTACCCCAGCAGGTTACTTCATTCAGACCAGCCTCCTTAGCCTCGTGGAAACGACGGATCAGGGCAGGCAGTACGTGGCTGTGGGTAGGATGATAGTTATCATTGGGGCCATACAGGTTGGTAGGCATGGCGGAAATATAGTTGGTTCCGTACTGACGATTCAAAAACTCACAGTACTTCAGCCCGGAGATCTTGGCCAGCGCATAAGCTTCGTTGGTCTTCTCCAACTCAGAAGTCAGCAGACAGCTCTCAGGCATGGGCTGAGGAGCCATACGAGGGTAGATGCAGGAAGAACCTAAGAACAGCAGCTTCTTGCAATCATTCTCCCATGCAGAGTGGATCACGTTCATCTCCAGGATCATGTTGTC
>JAFYLG010000074.1 GCA_017537225.1 Lachnospiraceae bacterium | reverse complement strand
TTCCGACAGGAATTGGAATCTTTGGAGGAGCTTTATCGCAAGACCACGGGAGAGGAAATGCCCAAATACTATCGGCCTCCCCAGGGAATTTATTCGGAAGAAAACCTGGAGATGGCAAAGAACCTGGGCTATCGGACAGTCTTTTGGAGCCTTGCATATGTAGATTGGAAAAATGATGCGCAACCCACTTCGGAAGAGGCTTTTTCCAAGCTGATTCCCCGAATCCATAACGGGGCGGTGATCCTTCTCCACAGTACCTCCCAAACAAATGCCAACATTCTCGATGCATTGCTTACCCAGTACAAAGAGTTGGGCTACAGCTTTGGGAGCATCGATGAACTATTTTTGGAAGAGAACTAAGCTAAAATAAGATTGTTTAACCGTCACCAATTTCTTCCCCGGTCATAATATGGAGTGAGCCCAGTGCTCATAACTTTAACGGGAGGTTCCTGATTATGAATTGTGGTTCGAATGGTTTTGGCGGCTGCTGGTGGATCATTATCCTCATTCTGTTGTTCTGCTGCTGCGGCAATGGCAGCACTTTCAGTAACAACGGTTGTGATAGGCCTTGGCACGGGAGGTGGCAGTCAGCAGAGAACTGACAGCCAGCAGTTCAGAAATACTTGAAGAACTGCCGATCTCCAGGCGCTTCAAAGAAGCCCCGATGTCCTTGGCACCGGAGAAGGAGATATGACCCTGACGGTACAGACGAGTCAGAGCATCTTTGGTCTGGGTCTGGGCAGCAACGATATGTTCCAGCTCATCCATGGGAACACACTCCTCACACAGGCGCTTGCCCATGGGGGTGGTAGCATGCTCCGTCAGACGAGCGATGATTTTATGAAATTCCAGCGTTTTCAATACTTTTTCGTTCATGATGTTAGTCCTGTTTGGTACCTCGATACGATTGTGGGATGATGCAGATCAAGGCGGATGTGGTCGAAAACAATGGGTGGCAGGAGAGCGCGGACACAGGAATGCGCTCTCTGGATATCCGAGGATAGTCCTAGTGACAGTATACCTTATTTTGCACAAATATGGTAGGGGTTTTCATGAAAAACTGTAGGGTGCATGTGGGTGATTTGTATAGAAAAAAGTTCGTGGATGCGCAAAGGGCCTGACGGCTCATTTTCACATCCATGACCTTAGATTTTATCATCCGATCACCTACATGCAACTTGCAGTTTTTCGGGAAGGCTTCCCCTGGTGGGGAAGTTATCCATGTCACTGATGATATAGGTGGGTATGACTATAGAATATGAAGTTGATCCGGTCATTTTTGTAGTGAAGAAATTCAAGGCGCATAAGCCAAAGAGAGACAAGGGATGCGCTGTCAGACCCTTGCGACCCGCCAGTACTTGCCGAGCGGTCCTGCTTTGCGGGGCCGAGAGGCTTATGTACTGCTGCGCGTCGCACGGAGTGAGAACGTGTCTGGACAGAGCATCCCTTGTCTCTCTTGGCATCTCAGTCTTGAATTTCGAAAATCCCCTCTTCACAAATTTTCCACTACCAACTATAATATAAATTGATGTAATATGTTTTGGCCGCACTTTTTGCGGTCGTGCCAAAGAAAAGGAGACATCGCGATGCCTGGAACGGAGGATCGGGAGTTTATCCGAGAAAAAATTGTAGATAAGGCGGCGACACCTCGTCACCGCATCATGAAGATCGTGAGACTGTTGGTGACTGCCATCGTATTTGGATTGGTAGCTTCCCTGTTTTTTGTGTTGGGAAAAAAGTATCTGGAGCCTCATTTTTTGCCGGAGGAGACTACTCCCTCCGAGACCATCAATATTGGCAGAGACGATATGGACAGCAGTGAGCTGGATCCAGAGGCGTCTATGGAGGGGATAGGTTCGGAGGAGACAACGGGCAATGATGATCCGGCCCATGTGGATGAGACCGATGGGGAAAGCGCCGGCACCGCGGAGAACGCAGAAGAGACCATGGAAGATCCGGAGGTACTGCTGGAACAACAGATCCAGGAGGCAGCCGACAAGGCAGTAGAAGAAGCATTGCTGAGCCAGGAGGAGTATCTGGCGCTGGGATGGTATCGACAGATCAATAGTCTGGTCAAGGAGATCCGCACAGGTCTTGTGACGATCAACAGTATGACACAGGATAAGGATTGGTTTAATAATCCCATCTCCAACGAAGATCAGAGCGCGGGTGCTATTATATATACTACCGATGCCGAAGTTCTGATCCTGGTAAATCATCCTTCTGTGGCAGAGGCCGAGTCCATTACAGTGACATTTTTTAATGGAAAGACGCTGGAGGCCCGGATCAAGAAGGCAGATGCTATCACCGGAATCGCTATAGTCAGCGTATCCAAGGCGGCGATTCCTGATTTTGTTTTGAGAAACATTCGGACATTGTCTCTGGGCAATTCCTATCAGGTAGAAGTGGGTACACCGGTACTGGCAGCCGGTTGTCCTGTGGGTTATACCGGCTCGGTGAGCTTGGGTATGATTGCATTGGCCCAGACCGGTACTGTGGGGACAGATACGGCCTTCCAGCTGTTGTATCCGGATATGCACATTGCACCGGGTGGCACAGGATTTTTATTTAATACGGATGGTGAGATCGTAGGTATTCTCAGCGGTAAGTACGGAGATGAAGCTACAGGGTTAGCCACTGCCATCGGTATTTCCAGCTTAAAGGGTATCGTAGAAAAATTAAGTTCCGGTATCGATGCGGCTTATCTGGGGATTCAGGGACAAAATGCGACCGCCGATGTCGCAGCGGCCTATGGGATACCTACCGGAATCTATGTGACGAAAGTGATCGTGGACAGCCCTGCCTATTTAGCGGGGATCAAGGCGGGAGATGTGATCCGTTCTGCCGAGCAGACCGAACTGCCTACCATGTATCAGCTGCAGACTTTCCTGGAGAATTACAGTACCAGTGATGTGATCAAGTTAAAGGTCTATCGTGGTGGCCAGGAAGAATATGTTGAGATGGAATTTGCTGTGACATTGGGATCCCGTTGATTCCGGGACGATTTTTAGGGAGAATTTGCTGACAGAGCGTCAGTTAGAAAAGAGAAAAACGAGTATGAAATATATTGAAACCCTGCGCGAGGGTGAGCGCGTATGTGATATTTATCTGTGTAAAAATAAGACGGTAGCTAAGACCAAGGCCGGTAAGACCTACTATTCTCTGGTACTGCAGGATAAGACCGGCACGGTGGATGCCAAGATCTGGGAACTGACCAATGGTATCGCCCATTTTGAGTCAATGGATTATATTATGATCGATGGTGATGTGACGGTATTCCAGGGCAGCCCCCAGCTGAATGTACGTCGTGTGCGTGTAGCAAGGGAGGGAGAGTACCTGCCTCAGGACTATCTGCCTATGTCTGAAAAAAGCATTACTGAGATGTACCGTCAGCTGACTGCCATCATCGGTACATTGTCTAATCCTTATCTGCGCAAGCTGGCAGAGAGCTTCTTTGTAGAGGATAAAGCTTTTGTCAAGAGTTTCTGTGACCATTCTGCTGCCAAGGCTGTGCACCACGGCTTTGTGGGCGGTCTGCTGGAGCATACTCTGAGCGTGGTAAAGATGTGCGATTATTACGTGACAGTATATCCTTATCTGAACCGTGACTTGCTGCTGTGTGCTGCCATGTTCCACGATATTGGCAAGACCAAGGAGCTGTCTCTTTTCCCTGAAAATGATTATACCGATGATGGTCAGTTGCTGGGTCATATCGTCATGGGTACCATGATGGTACAGGACAAGATCCGCGGTATCGAGAATTTCCCTGCCAAGGTAGGCAGTGAATTGATGCACTGCATCCTGTCTCACCACGGTGAGTTGGAGTACGGTTCTCCCAAAAAGCCTGCCCTGGCAGAGGCTGTTGCCCTGTCTCTGGCAGACAATGCCGATGCCAAGCTGGAGACCATGAAGGAGATCATGGCCGGTGCGACCGGTGGTGAGTGGCTGGGCTTTAACCGCCTGTTTGACTCCAACCTGCGTCCCACTACCAAGTGCTAAACTATCCTTTGACTACGACAGAAGGAACGAAACATAAATGGAAATCAAGAAAAACGATCAGTTTGATATCTTTATCGAAGATATGACAGAAGAGGGAGAAGGCGTCGGTAAGGTAGATGGCTTTACTCTCTTTGTCAAGGGCGCTGTCATCGGTGATCAGGCCAGAGTCAAGGTCATGAAGACCAAAAAGACTTACGGCTATGCCCGTCTGATGGAGGTGTTGGTACCTTCGCCGGACCGTGTGGAGCCGGTATGCCCGGTGGCCGGCCCCTGTGGTGGCTGTCAGTTGCAGGCTCTGTCCTATGAACGCCAGCTGGCCTTTAAAGAAGAAAAAGTGCGCAATCAGTTAAAGCGGATCGGTGGATTTGAGAATCCCCCTGTGCTTCCTGCCATTGGCATGGAGCATCCCTTTGGTTACCGCAATAAGGCCCAGTTTCCTATGGGCCGCAATAAAGAGGGACGTATCATCACCGGTTTTTATGCCGGTCGTACCCACTCTATCATCGAGACTCCTCGCTGCTATCTGGGCAGTCCCGTCAACGAGGAAATTTTAGACATCATCATCCGCTGGATGGAAGAGTTTCGTGTCCAGCCCTATGATGAGGAGGGACATCGCGGTCTGGTGCGTCATGTGCTGATTCGTACCGGTGAGAAAATTGCGGCAGATGAGATGCCGTCACAGATCGCTGATGTTCGTCAGCTGATGGTCTGTCTGATTATCAACGGCAAGAAATTGCCCCACAGTGAAGAACTGGTGAAGCGTCTGCAGGCTGTGCCCGGCATGACCTCCATCTCTTACAATATCAATACAGAGCGCACTAACGTGATCCTGGGCAAAGAGGTCCGTCATCTCTTTGGAAACGGTTATATCACCGATACTATTGGTGACATTCGCTATCGCATTTCTCCCCAGTCTTTCTATCAGGTCAATCCTGAACAGACGGCCAAGCTCTATGGTACAGCCTTGGAGTACGCTGGTTTGACCGGAGATGAGATCGTGTGGGATCTGTACTGTGGTACCGGTACCATCACTTTATTCCTGGCGCAGCAGGCCAAGGAAGTCCGCGGTGTGGAGATCGTACCTGCCGCTATCGAAGATGCCAATGCCAATGCGGCTGCCAACGGCATCACCAACGCGCAGTTCTATGTGGGCAAGGCTGAGGAGATCCTGCCTCAGGTCTATGAGAAAGAGCGGGTTCGCGCCGATGTGGTCGTAGTAGATCCTCCCCGCAAGGGATGTGATCAGACATTGCTGGATACCATCCTGGAGATGGAGCCGGATCGGGTGGTATATGTATCCTGTGGACCTGCTACTCTGGCCCGTGATCTGAAGATCCTCTGTGAAGAAAAATATGATCTGGTGAAGGTACAGCCGGTGGACATGTTTGCCCAGACAGTGGGCATTGAAAATGTGGCGCTGCTGACCAAACGAGTGTAGTAAAAGAGGTGTGAGTTTGGAAGATAAGATTTTAGTGACCAGTGAGATCGAGATCACTCTGCGAGTGATTGGTGGCAAATGGAAACCGCTGATTCTGCATCTGTTGCAGGAGGAAGGAGCTAAACGCTACAATGAGATCTTACGGTATTTGAGAACGGCTCCCAAAAAGACGCTGACAGCACAGTTGCGTGAGTTGGAGGCAGATGGGATCGTATCTCGCACGGTGATCCCTACCACACCTGTTCAGGTAGAGTATGGGGTGACCGAACTGGGAAAAACCCTGTTTCCCGTGTTGGATGCCATGTGTGAATGGG
Organism: Lachnospiraceae bacterium; assembly: GCA_017537225.1. Taxonomy (GTDB): domain Bacteria; phylum Bacillota; class Clostridia; order Lachnospirales; family Lachnospiraceae; genus RGIG7193. Next base: position 9,180 of record JAFYLG010000074.1, on the reverse strand, counting down.
GCTATGATAATGCTAACGGCAGATATGTGATGACTCATCCTACCTGCACGGGAGAAGAATGATCGATGAAAGAAAAATGTCTGCGGAGTGAGCTCTGCAGACATTTTTTATGAACATAATGTGCAAAAGAGAAGGAAGGGCACCTTATGGTGCCCTGGGTACTGTCATGTGCCGACTTGTGGTAGTTTCTTACATTTGGTATGATAAAGACAGCAAAAACAGACCCGAGACAGGGCCATCAAAAGTAAGGAGGAATATACCATGTTTGATTTTCAGTATTATGCCCCTACGAGAGTTGTATTTGGAAAAGAAGCAGAAATGCAGGTGGGAGATCTGGTTAAGATGTACGGCGGTAACCGCGTTCTGGTACATTTTGGAGGTCAGAGTGCCATTCGTTCCGGTCTGCTGGATCGAGTGAAAGAGTCTCTGGATGCGGCTGGGATCTTCCATGTGGAATTGGGTGGTGTTGTGCCTAATCCTCATTTGGGCAAGGTCAGAGAAGGCGTACAGCTGTCCAAGGAACATGGCGTGGATTTTATCCTGGCTGTGGGTGGTGGTTCTGTGATCGACTCTGCCAAGGCGATCGCCTATGCATTGGCTGATCCTGAGAATGATGTGTGGGAACTGTTTGCTCACACCAGAAATGCTAAGGGATGTCTGCCTCTGGCCTCTGTATTGACCATTGCGGCTGCTGGCAGTGAGATGAGCAATAGCTGTGTGATCACCAATGAGTTGACCGGAGAAAAGCGTGCTTACGATGATGACCTGTCCAGACCTAAGTTTGCGATCATGAATCCTCAGCTGACTGCAACTTTGCCGGATTATCAGACCCAGTCTGGATGCGTGGATATTATGATGCACACCATGGAGCGCTACTTTACCAATGGCGGCAATATGGAGCTGACCGATGAACTGGCAGAAGGCTTGCTGCGCACCGTGATCAAGTACGCAAAGGTACTTCATGAGGATCCGGAAAATTATGAAGCCAGAGCCGAGATCATGTGGGCCAGCAGCCTGGCGCACAATGGTCTAACCGGCTGCGGCAACGACGGTGGCGATTTTGCCTCTCATCTGCTGGAACATGAGATGGGCGGTATGTTTGACGTGACTCATGGCGCCGGTCTGGCAGCAGTATGGCCCAGCTGGGCAAGATACGTGTACAAAGAGGACCTGCATCGATTTGTTCGTTACGCAGAAAAAGTAATGGGCGTGGTTCGCGAGGATCAGATGACCGATGAGGATATGGCATTGGCAGGTATTGCCGCCATGGAAGACTTCTACCACAGCATCGATATGCCGGTCAATATGTCTGAATTAGGAATTCATCCTACCGAGGAACAAATTTTGGAGATGGCCGCATCCTGTGCCAGAGCAGTGGGTGGCTGCATCGGTTCCGCCAAGGTCCTGCATGAAGAAGACATGATCAAGATCTACAAGATGGCACTGTAACAAGATGAGTTATTAAATAATATGATGAAAAAAGGAGCTTTGGGAAATAACTGGGTGTCGCCGGTTATGGAGCAAAGCTCCTTTTTATCATATGAAATCGCGGGACATATCTTTACTTTTGCATCCTGCTGACTTATAATTCAAGAAAATACAGCAGACAGGAGGAACATATTATGACATGGTTAAAAGAAACATTGGGAACAGAAAAGGCGATCATTGCCATGCTGCATCTGCGTGCACTGCCTGGAGACCCCGGTTATGATAAATCTAAGGGAATGCAGTGGGTCGTAGATCGTGCCAAATATGAGTTGGAAGGTCTGCAAAAGGGTGGCGTAGATGCCATCATGATCAGCAATGAGTTCAGTATGCCCTATTTGACCAAGGTCCGCACGGAGACGGTAGCAGCCATGGCTCGCATTATCGGTGAGCTGAAGAGCGATATCGTAGTTCCTTATGGTGTCAACTGCCTGTGGGATCCTACCGCATCGTTGGATCTGGCGGTAGCAACGGATGCTGTGTTTGTCCGGGAGATATTTACCGGCGCCTATGCTTCTGATTTTGGTGTATGGAATACCAATTGTGGAGAAGTGATCCGTCATCAGCATGAGATCGGCGCAGAGAAGGTAAAGTGTCTTTTTAATATTGTTCCTGAGGCAGCTAAATATCTGGCAGACCGTGATGTAGTCAGCATTGCCAAGACTACCGTGTTTAATTGTCATCCGGATGCGTTATGTGTTTCCGGGGCCACAGCCGGTATAGAGACTGACAGTACTATTTTAAAGATGGTCAAGGAAGCGGTGCCGGATACCGTAGTGTTTGCCAACACGGGATGCCGCCTGGACAATATTGAGCGTCAGCTTTCCATCGCCGATGGCTGTGTGGTAGGTACCACTTTTAAGAGAGAAGGTAAATTCCATAATGAAGTGGATGTGGAGCGTGTGAAGGTCTTTATGGATAAGGTCAAGACTCTGCGTGCTTAAAAAGGTGCATTGGCAAAAAAATAGATACTACCTTTACATTTTGAACGAGATGACATATAATACAGGCAGAAAATGATCTGTCGCTGTTGGAAAAGGATACAAACTTCTATGAAGGAGCCTCTTCTGTAATGAAATACTCAAATATAACCACAGGGACATTTATTTCCCGTCCCAATCGTTTCCTGGCTCACGTGCTGGTGAACGGTGTGGATACCTTGTGTCATGTAAAAAATACCGGTCGCTGTCGGGAATTGTTGCAGCCGGAAGCGAAATTGATCCTACAGCATCATGATAATCCGGCACGGCGTACGGACTATTCCGTGATCGGGGTGTACAAGGGAGATGTACTAATCAATATGGATTCCCAGGCACCGAACCAGGCAGCGTATGAGTGGGTCGTGGCTGGGGCAGATGGTATCTTTGGCAATGTTGTAGAGGTAAAAAGAGAGAAGACCTATGGGAATTCCCGCTTTGATCTCTATGTGGAGTCTGTAGATGAGGACGGTGTGCTGCATCGGACTTTTATAGAAGTAAAGGGTGTGACCCTGGAACAGGATGGTGTGGCCCGTTTTCCGGATGCGCCCACGGAGCGTGGTGTCAAGCATGTGGAGGAGCTGACTGCCTGTCTGCAGGACGGGTACGAGGCGTGTATTCTTTTTGTGATACAGATGAAGGGGATCCGTCATTGGGAACCTAATTGGGTGACTCATGAAGCGTTTGGCGAGGCTTTGTGCCGGGCCGATGAGGAAGGAGTTCGTCTTCTGGCTTACGATTGCCTGGTGACAGAAGACAGTATGCAGATCGATGCATCACTGCCGATCGTGTTGACACGGGGAGATATGATATAGATGTGCTGTATGGATCTATATGAGATCCTGTGATTTCAGCCGAATAGAAAGGACTAGTTATGAAAGGAAAAAAGCAAAAAAGTTCGGCCATTTGGACACTGGCTCTTTTGATAGCAGTGTTGGTATTTGCATTCTCGCTGTGGCAGCTGAGCAATATTTTGGTGGGATATCATGAGGTGGATAAGGAGTACGAAGAGCTGGCTCAGGAGATGGAGCAGCAGACAGTGCCGGTGCCTACCCAGCCACAGCAGGAGATCCAGGTCAATGAAAGCCAGGAAACGGCCGCAGCCGGACAGGCCACCATGGAAGTGGTGATCGAGACGGAGGATGAATCGGAGGAGACAGAAGCACCTTTCGTACTGTATGTGCCCAATTTTGAACATTTGTGGAGTGTCAATGAGGAGGTGATCGGTTGGATCCAGATCCCTGGCACCAAGATCAATTATCCCATCGTTCAGGGCAGCGACAATGACTATTATTTGAACCACACCGTCAGTGGGGAAGAAAACAGTGGTGGTGCCATTTTTATGGACTGTGCTATTTCGGATCGGTTTGACGATAAAAATGCCATCATTTACGGTCATAATTTAAAGAGCGGTGCCATGTTCAGTCGTCTGAACCGCTATGCCAGAAAGAGTTTCTGGAATGCCAACCGCTATATTTATATTACTACTCCTTTTGGAGTGGACACCTACGAAGTGTTTTCGGCATATCAGACTACAGCAGATGCGGATATTTACTATTATGGTTTTGGCGAGGATCAGTACTATCAGGATTACTTGAATCGTATCACATCCTATTCCATATTTAATGCCGGCATTCCGTTAGGGGTGGATGATACGATCATCACATTATCTACCTGTGCCAATGACACCACACAGCGTTTTATTGTACATGCAAAGAAACTTACCGAATAATCCGCAGTGATTTAGGAAACGTGTGATAGAAACACCGGGAAATCCATCAGACAACACTGTCTGGCAATCTATAGGATCGGGAGAATATACCATGATGAACGATAATATCAATGTAACCGAGATTTTTGGCGCTGATGTATTCAGTGACGAGGTGATGCGGGAACGTCTGCCTAAAAAAATCTATCAGGAGATCCGACGTACTATTGAGACTGGGGCAAATATGTCGCAGGCTACTGCTGATGTGGTGGCCAATGCCATGAAGGATTGGGCAGTAGAGCGTGGTGCTACTCACTTTACCCACTGGTTCCAGCCACTGACCGGTATTACTGCAGAGAAGCATGACTCCTTTGTGACAGCTCCCATGTATGGGCGCACTCTGCTGGAATTTTCCGGCAAGGAGCTGATCAAGGGCGAGGCCGATGGCTCTTCCTTCCCTTCCGGTGGCCTGCGTGCTACCTTTGAAGCCAGAGGATATACTGCATGGGACTGCACTTCTCCTGCCTTTTTGAAAGAAGACGCCACCGGTGTGATCCTGTGTATTCCTACTGCATTCTGTGCCTATACCGGTGAGGCTTTGGATAAAAAGACTCCTTTGCTGCGTTCCATGGAAGCTATCAGCGAGCAGTCCGTACGTATTCTGAGACTGTTTGGCAATACCACTTCTACCCGTGTTACTCCCAGTGTTGGCGCGGAGCAGGAGTATTTCCTGGTGGATCGCGAGAAATATCTGCAGAGAAAAGACCTGATCTATGCCGGCCGCACTCTGTTTGGCGCCCCTGCCCCCAAGGGTCAGGAAATGGAAGATCACTACTATGGTACCATTCGTGAGCGTGTAGGCGCTTATATGAAGGATCTGAACATTGAACTGTGGAAGCTGGGCATTCCTGCCAAGACTCAGCACAATGAGGCTGCTCCCGCCCAGCATGAGCTGGCACCCATTTATGAGGAGGCCAATATCGCGGTTGACCACAATCAGCTGGTCATGGAGACCATGAAGAAAGTGGCCACTCGCCACGGTCTGCAGTGTCTGCTTCATGAGAAGCCTTTTGCCGGTGTCAATGGTTCCGGTAAGCATAATAACTGGTCTTTGACCACCGATGATGGCATCAATATGCTCAATCCGGGCAAGACCCCTCACGACAATATCCAGTTTTTGTTTGTGCTGGCTTGCGTTATCAAGGCGGTAGACACCCATGCAGACCTGTTGCGTCAGTCCGCTGCTGTCGTGGGCAATGACCAACGTCTGGGTGGCGGCGAAGCACCGCCGGCCATCATCTCTATTTTCCTGGGCGAACAGCTGGAGGATGTGGTAAAGCAGCTGGTGGAGACCGGTGAGGCTACGTCTTCTATCAAGGGTGGCCAGCTGGATACCGGTGCCCATGCACTGCCGGTACTGGCAAAAGATGCCAATGACCGTAACCGTACCTCTCCCTTTGCCTTTACCGGCAACAAGTTTGAGTTCCGTATGGTAGGTGCTTCTGACTCGGTAGCCAGTCCCAACACGGTTTTAAATGCTATCGTTGCAGAGACTTTCTGCGAGGCGGCTGATATTTTAGAGCAGGCTGAGGATTTTGATGAGGCAGTACATGGCCTGATCAAAAAATATCTGAAAGAGCATCAGCGCATTCTGTTTAATGGCAATGGTTATACGAAAGCCTGGGTGGAGGAGGCCGAAAGACGCGGCCTGCCCAATATCCGTTCTACCGTAGAAACCGCAGCCACATTGACTACAGATAAGGCCGTGGCACTGTTTGAAAAGTTCGGTATCTTTACCAGAGCTGAGCTGCAGTCCCGTGAGGAGATCATGTATGAGACCTACACCAAGACGGTGAACATCGAGGCCCGTACCATGATCGATATGGCGACCAAGCAGATCATCCCTGCAGTGATCTCATACACCACTGAGTTGGCCCAGTCTCTGAACGCTGTGCGTGAGGCTTGCCCTGAAGCCGATGTTAGTGTTCAGAAGGAGATCCTGGTGGAGGTAAGCGCCCTGCTGGCCCGAGCCAAAGTGGCTTTGACTGCCTTGAAGGTGACTCAGGCTCAGGGATCTCTGATGGAAGATGGCAAGGACAAGGCATTCTACTATCGTCGTTCCATTGTGCCCGCCATGGAGCATCTGCGCACCCCCGTAGATGAGCTGGAGATGCTGGTAGATAAGAAGTTCTGGCCTATGCCTTCTTATGGCGATCTGATTTTTGAGGTATAATATGCAGAAATAAAGCGTTTACAAAAAAGAAACCGCCCGGCAAGCTTGCTTGCCAGGGCGGTTTGCTTTTTGTAAACCTAGAACCACATGAGGAAGTAGCGCGATAGCGCGGATTCCGAATGTGGTTCCAAGATCGCGAGAGTGCGAAGCACGTAGCGATCGTGCTTTAGTTATTTTTAAGATAAAGGGGATGCCAAGATCGCGGGAGTGCGAAGCACGTAGCGATCGTGCTTTATTCTTTGCATAGGATATAGAACGTGAAAAACGGACCACCTTGACGAGGGGTGATCCGTTTTCCACACTTACAAATATAAAAAAGGGAGGAGAGCTGATGCTGCAAATCAGCCCATTTATGAAAAATATGAAAAGGTAATCTGCTTTTATGGTTACAGTATAAAAGTAAAAAGTGAAGAAAAATTGTTACTTTTGAAAACAAATTTTAAAACATATATGAACAAATTGTGAACAAGCCCTGTATAGACTTTTTCCTCGTTTTTTGATACAATGGAAACCATCAAAGAGGTATGTAACAACACGACCCCATAGAGAGAAATGAGGTGACAGAGCTTGGTTGTAACTTATAAATGTCCCGGCTGTGGCGCGGCCATGGCATATGACGGAGAGAGCGGAAAGCTGTCATGTGAAAGTTGTGGGAATCAGCTGACGGTAGAAGAATATAATAATATCCCGTTGGGAGAAGATACCTATACCCATGAAGAACATGGGGAAGAGCAGACCATTCAGGTGCAGATCTTTAAATGTCCCAGCTGTGGTGCGGAGTTGATGACCGATGAACATACGGTAGCAACGATCTGTACGTACTGCGGTAATCCGGGATTGATTTCCGATCGTGTGGCTGGAGTGCATTCACCTAAGGCAGTTTTGCCATTTCGTATTACGAAGGAGCAGGCAGTGGAGCGTTTTCTCAAATGGACTCGTCACGGCTTGCTGACACCCAACGATTTTACATCCAAGAATACCCTGGAGAAGATCACCGGTATGTATGTGCCTTACTGGCTCTATGATTATCGTGTTACGGTAGATATGAAGGCCAGAGCTACCCGAAGTCATACGACCAGACGGGGGGATATGGAGTACACCTATACCGATCATTACCAGGTATATCGTCAGGTGAATACAGAATTCCAACGGATCCCGGTGGATGCCTCGGATCGAATGGACGATCGGATCATGGAAAGCCTGGAACCCTATGATTATCAGGAGATGAAGGACTTTGAGATGGGATATCTGTCCGGTTACGTGGCAGATAAGTATAGTGCCGGCAGTGACGATCTGCAGGGACGAGCAAAAAACCGTGCCAGAGAAGCCGCTATCGGTGTGACACGCAGTACCATCGGTGGATATCAGACGGTTCAGGTCATTGATCAGCGTGTGAATATCCATGAGAAAAATGTGGATTATGTGATGCTTCCTGTGTGGGTATTAAACTACCGTTATCAGGGACAGGACTATGCCTTTACATTAAACGGTCAGACCGGTAAGCTTCATGGTAAGCTGCCCATCAGTAAGGGTAAGATGGCTAAGTGGTTTGGTATCATCAGCGGGGTTTCTTTTGTGGCCATCCTGGCATTTTCGTTGATCGGAGGGCTGATGGTATGAGGAAATCAGTACATCATAAAAATATTATGGCAATGATTTGTCTGACACTACTGTGTGCTCTTATGTTGTGTGGCTTTGGCAGCTATCAGGAAGGAGCTCAGAGAGTGTTTGATGAGGCGGATCTGCTCAGTGAAACAGAAGAGCAGGTAATACAGCAGGAGATCGAAGTGCGGATCCAAAAGTTGTCCATGGATATCATTGTGGTTACCATTGACGATGCCTACGGCAAAAGTGCCATGAACTATGCCGATGATTATTATGATGAGCATGGTTTTGGCTATGGGGACAGTTATGGCCCCGGCATTCTGTTTTTGCTGGACATGGACAATCGCGAGCTTTACATATCCACTGCCGGTGAGGCCATTTCAAAGTTTACGGACGGAGAGATCGATCAGATGCTGGATGAGATCTACTACTGGGCATCAGAAGGAAGCTGGTACGATGCCTGCATGGAGTTTGTAGAACAGGTAGATCAATATGCAGACAATGAAGAGATCTCTCAAAACGGATACTACGATAAGGATACGGATACCTTTGTGGAGTATACGGAAGAAGAACTGCGAGCCCTTCGCCGCAAGGAAGCAATGGCGAGGATCCTATCTCCCGGTAGCATTCTCAGCAAGATGGGGTTGGCCATGATCATTGGCGCCGTGGCTGTGCTGATCATGCGTATCAATGTCAATCGTAACACCGTACCTGGGGGACGTGTATATATGAAGGCGGGCAGTGACCGTATCCTGCAGCAGTTTGATCACAAGACCAATACGACGGTGACCAAGCGTCATATCCCCCGCAACAATACCAGCAGCGGTACACGTAGTGGCGGCGGTGGCGGAGGACATAGTTCGGTACACCGCAGCAGCAGTGGCCGTAGCCATGGAGGCGGCGGACGTAAATTTTAAACATACTGACAGTGGGCAGAAAAAGATATGGTCTGTCCGTAAGTCAGATCGCTTTCATAAAAAATATTATTTAGGAAAGAAAAGGAGTATTATTATGGAACAGAAAAATCCTATCGTTACTTTTACTATGAAGGACGGCGTCGTGATCAAGGCAGAGCTGTATCCTGCCATCGCCCCCAACACCGTTAACAACTTCATCAGCATGGTAAGCAAGGGCTATTACAATGGTCTGAACTTCCACCGTGTGATCCGTGG
>JAFYLG010000073.1 GCA_017537225.1 Lachnospiraceae bacterium | reverse complement strand
TGTTTTTACAGCAACTGGAAGGCGGCGGAGCCCGTTACCGCAACATGAGTGGTACCTACGGTTCTCCCTTCCATGCCGGAGATAATTTCTGTCTCAAGCTGTGTCTGCTGAATCTAGTGTGCAACCTGTGCTGCGGTGGCGGCGGCATGATGTGTACCCCCGGCATGTTCTGGTGCTAACTCACTCAGATCCCCGCAATCAACATCTGCATATAATTTATTAAAACAAATTACACCCACGAAACAGATCCCTTTCTGCTTCGTGGGTGTATTCTTTTCTATTTTATTCTGTCAAAGAAAATTTTGCCGCCCGATCCAAGATCCAGGCCCCCAGATCCTCATATACCGTCTGGCGATCCAACTCGTTTAATACCTCGTGCCGGTCACCTTCGTAAAGTTTCAATGTCACATCGGTGAAACCCTTCTTTTGGTACAACTGTGATAAGCTTTTAGGGCCAGTGCCCCATCCACCTACCGGATCCTGATCACCGGATACGATCATCATTGGCAGATCCTTAGGGATCTGATCCAGCTTTGTCTGTTTCATATCGTACTCCAGGATCTCAAAGAAATCATGGAATGCTGAGGTGGTAAATAAAAATGTATTGTACTTATTCCGAAGATAAGCGTCTACGATAGCCTCATCTCTGGTCAACCAATCCATAGGCGTCCGTGGATCGGTTATCTTCTTCAAATAACCGCCAAAAGCGATGTTGGTCAACTGTTGACTGCGATGACGACGTCCCTGCGTCTTCATCAGCAAAGCCGCCAATGACTTGCCTGCCATGATCACAGGTAGAGGCATCTGGCCGGTGCCCATAATAATGGCCCCGTTCACCTGATCGCCGTATCGGGTCAGATATTTACGCAGGCAAAAAGAGCCCATGCTATGACCGAGAATAAAATAGGGAACACAAGGATATTTCCACTTCATCTCCTCGGTGACCAAATGCATATCCTCGATCAAAAACTCCTCGCCGCCCTCTCTGGCAAAATATCCCAGATCATCATCATGACCGGCCGTCAAGCCATGGCCCAAATGATCGTGACCAATAACAGCAATTCCCTGACTGCACAGATAATTTGCAAAATCATCATACCGATCAATGAACTCCACCATACCATGCACTAGCTGAATGGCCGCCCGGATCTCCCCCTGCGGCGTCCATGCGATCCCATGAAGTGTATGTTTTTTGTCACTGGATCGAATACCGAATGTTTCCTTTTTCATTCTGCAATTTCCTGTCCCTTCTAAACTAAAAGCTATGCTTTATGTTCCCAAATAGTATACCACAGTTTTTGTTGACAAACAAGTTATTTTCCTGTATGATATCCACGGTCAGTTCGAAACCTTCCTGACCAAGGCGGCACAAAACTTATGTGTCTACCCCAAAAAATAAAACTACAGGAGAACATTTACAATGAAAAGAAAGAAAATCAATGCCATCTGCATGGCATATGGTGCGATGATCGCGGCCCTCTATGTGGTGCTGACCATGCCCTTTGCCTCCTTTGCCTTTGGTGTGGTGCAGTTTCGTTTTGCCGAGGCGCTGACGATCCTGCCCTACTTCACTCCGGCGGCCATCCCCGGACTGACCATCGGCTGTCTGCTGGCCAATCTGCTGGCCGGCGCCCCCTTAATGGATGTGATTTTTGGCTCTCTGGCCACTCTGATCGGCGCCCTGCTGTCCTATCAGCTGCGTCGTCACAAATGGGCTGTATGCCTGCCTCCCATCCTGTCCAATATGCTGATCATCCCCTGGGTGTTACAGCTTGCCTACGGTGTTCCTGATGCCATCCCCTACCTGATGTTTACGGTAGGTTTGAGCGAATGTATCGCCATCGGCCTGTTGGGCAATCTTCTCATGTCTGCACTGCAGCCCATGAAGCAGGTACTGTTTGAAAAATGCCATGCCTAATGATTACAAAAAAACGACCGATACTCATCGGTCGTTTTTATTTGCTTATATTATTTACGCACGGGATCGATCACATCTTCCACTACCTTGGCAGGAGGTGTCAGCAGTTTTTCCGGCTTCATGATGTGGGTCTTGATATTCTTAAAGGCCACACCGTAAGAATAACCATCGGTAATACGCTCATCAGCCACAAACTTCATGTTCAGATACACCTTACGCTTTACACTGCCATCTCTCTGGGTCTCGTAAACGATCTCCTTGTTGCCGATGGCGCCAAAGATGGACAGAGTACCAAACTCATAGATATGATGGTATACAGCATCCATACCAAAGGATCCCATATTGGTGATAAAGGCAGTGGTGTGGAAAGGGCTCAGATCCGTCAGTTTGCGGGGCAGCAGACCGATCTTGTCCAACTTCTTTAACAGCCAGAATACCAGTTTCATCACTCCGTTGGGAATGCCGCTGAGCACATACTGCAGCATATCAAAGCTGGTCTTATTCTGATCTTCTTCTACAGAATTTACACTGCGGTCGATTTTATCCATCTCACCGTTGATCTTATCCACAACATCCTTCAGGGTATCCTCAGGATCAAAGAACGGCATCAACGTAGTTCTCTCACCTGCCAGACTCATACCCTTCTTTACGACCATGGCCATCTTAATATGGTTACGGGCGTAGATGCGGCGGTTCATCTCAAAACGATTGATCTGAGGAACCTGAGAAATGGTACGAACCACGGCGGCAAAAATCACCTGATACAGTGTCAGACCGGGAATCTCACCGGCACGCATATCGCGGATAAACTCCTGGGTATGGGTAATATCGATCCTATCTTCAAACAGTACCCAGCTGTCGGGCATCGTAGTCATAATATAAGGGATCAGCTTGCTCATCGGATCCATATTGCGAACCAGGAAACCATCGTTACGATCTCCCCAGCGTTTCTTTCTTCCTTCAAAAGGCTGCATAGTCTTCTCCTTTGTAGGTCTTCACATTTACTTCACAATTATTCTATCGACTCGTCACCGATAAGTCAACAAAAAATATTTTTAACATCAAATTATTTATTCTACTAGGATGTTTTTATCACGGAATTTCCCTGTTATTTCCATTTCCAATCTTCTTTTCCCATCTTTCACCACTCATACCCATGGGATTCTCCTGTGTATGACAGAAAAGACTTTCGTTTTCCCTTATTCTGGTGTATGATGTAATTAATTATGGGCAAAAGCTTTTTGGCTTTATTCTAGCAAAATCCTGCCATTTGTCCCTGTGTAATATCATCATTTATAACAGAAAGCGAATCTAACATGAGTGAATCCAAGAAAAAAAGTATGACGAACCGTGTCGTCAGCAACTCTGCATGGATCATTGCAGAACGACTGATCCAGGCCGGTATCTCCTTCTTTATCCAAATTGCTACTATTAACTATCTGGAGCCTCAAACCTGGGGCGAGATCGGTTACTGTACCGCCTTTGTCAATGTATTCTTGTGTCTGTCCGCACTGGGACTGGAATACGTTGTCATCAAAGAACTCACAGCCCAACCGGAAGACAGAGATGTGATCATGGGTACCGCCATGGGCATGCGTCTTGTTGCAGGTCTATTGTCTGTAGTTTCCATGGTATTCCTGATCGGTGTTACCAAAAAATTCGACACCGGCTATATGCTGATCGCCCTGCTGATCTCTCTGCAGTTGATCTTCCGCCTGTCAGACCTGATCGATTTTTACTTTCAGTCCCGACTGGAGAGCAAACTGGTCTCTTTGGCCAAGGGTGTCACCTACGCCATCGTAGCATGCTGGAAAGTCTACATTCTGGCAGCCAGCAAGCCCAAAGAATACTTTGCCTTCTCCTACGCCCTGGATGCCATTGTCATTTGTGTTATTCTGCTGTATCTTTTCTTTAAAAATGCCAAGCCCCACCTGCGATTCTCCTGGACCTGGTGCAAGCGTCTGATCCATCAGAGTAAGCATTTTATCCTGGCCTCCATGATCACTATGGTCTATTCCGAGATGGACCGCCTGATGTTGGCTAACATCTGTGGAGAGACAGAAGTAGCCATCTACACCACCGCCTATGGCATCGCCATGGTATGGGTATTTATTCCCAATGCCATTATGACCTCCTACCGTCCTGCTATTATGGAGGGACACGCCACTGGTACCAACTATCTGGAACGCCTGCGTACCCTGTATTCCATTATCATCTGGATCGGTATCGTAGCCGGTATTGGTGTTATGATCTGTGGCCGCTGGTTCTTTGCCACCTTCTACCGTCCCGAATATCTGGCCAGTGTTCCCAGTTTGAACCTGCTGATTTGGAGCACCTTATTCTCCCATCTGGCAGTTTCCCGTTCTACCTGGCTGGTATGTGAAGGTCTGAATCACTACTCTGAAATGTTCCCTATCTGGGGCGTTTTAGTCAATCTGGTACTGAATGCACTGTTGATCCCCAAACTGGGAGCCACCGGTGCTGCCGCAGCTACATTAGCCACTCAATTTGTAGTGACCATGATCGCTCCTCTGGTTTACAAACCCACCCGCCCTTGTGTACGACACATGTGTGACGCATTTTTTGCCAGGGACCTGATCGCCAGGTTAAAAGGGCTGAAAAAGTAAATATGAATTACAGGAAAGAGGCTTACCATTCCCCAATGGTAAGCCTCTTTCCTGTAGGTTTGTATTTTATTCTATCGTAAGCAAATCTTGCGCCGGCTGGAAGCGATCCCCAACCGACATGTCTATTATCGCTCTTTTTTTAACAAATTTCAATCGGTATTCTGTCCAAAGATTAACAACTTTTTATTCGTTTTTCGTATACTTTTATAATTTATTATACAGCTTTACAAACACAAAGGAGTGACATTTCTATCACTCCTCTCAAAAACGTTTTTATAATCCCAAGATCTCCTTTACTGTATCTTTCATACCAGACACTGAGCAGATACGATCATGCAGAATAGGAGCCTGACGCAGTTCCTCCACTGCCACAGGGATCTTCATATCGGAGATGCGAGTCAATTCGTCTACACGGGCAAAGGCAGACTGGATATCCATCACGTTCTTAGCCGCTGCAAAATCCGGTTCAATGGCCTCCAGGA
>JAFYLG010000072.1 GCA_017537225.1 Lachnospiraceae bacterium | reverse complement strand
TTGGGAGACGGCAGCAGGGATCTGCGGTGATATTACGGAACTGGAGAAGTTTATGTGTGTTCATGTGGATGGCCATGTACATTTTCAGGGAGTGGAAGAAGAGTTTGTCCGCACCAAGTTCTGTATCCCAGAGTATATTCCGGTAGATTTGACGGATTCTACCGAAGAACTGCTGCGTCGCACCCACGGTGGGGCAGAGAAGATCTTTGTTCGTCCTGCCACAGAGGAGATCCGTCAGCAGATCCACCAGCGGATCCTGGACAAGTACGATGTGTATTGTTCGTCTTCTTCCATGCACAATCTGGAGTTTGGTAAGATCGACTGCTCCAAGGGGGCAGCACTGACCTGGCTGTGTGATAAGCTGGGCATCGGCCTGGACCAGGTGGTGGCCTTTGGCGACGGTGAGAATGACAAGGAGATGCTGAGTCTGGTTGGTCTGGGTGTGGCCATGGGCAATGCCCATCCTGCCTGCAAGGAAGCAGCAGACATGGTCATTGGTACTTGTGCCGAGGATGGAGTGGCAGATTTCCTGGAGAAATTGTTGGAAGAATAAACGATCAGTATTGTGTCGAACGTGGTTTTCAAAGCACATATGGGAGAAAAAGAATGACAAAAGATACGTTGCGTCTCATTGCCTTTGATATGGACGGTACGGTTCTTCAAAGGGACGGTGAGATCACAGAGCGTTTACAGAATATATTAAGGAAAGCCATGGAACGAGGCATTTATGTGGTTCCCTGTTCTGGCAGAGGCCGTATGCAGGTGCCTCCTTCTGTGGAGGTGTTGAAGGTTCCTTACACCATTACCTCCAATGGAGGCCTGATTTGGGATGAGACTCAGGATCAGAGGTTGTATGCCGATTTGATTCCCTGGGAGATGGCGGCAGAGATGTATCGTGACATCACAGACCTGGGAGGGCTGGCTTGTTTTCATATCGACCGAGGGGTTTATTACGAAGAGGCAGATCGCGAAATGTTGGAGCAGCGATATACCTTTAGTCGTTTGGCGGTGATGCGTGCAGTGCCGGATGGAGAGGGGCTGATCCGTGAGAGAAAAGAGGGTATTGAAAAGATCTTTGTCCGCACAGAGAATATAGAAGTTCGTGCCCGGATCCGCGATACGGTACTGCAGAAGTACCCGGTATTTTGTTCCTCTTCCTCTATGAAGAATCTGGAATTCAGCATGCCGGGATGTACCAAGGGTAAGGCGTTGCAGTGGCTGTGCGATCATCTGCAAATCGCTCCTTCTCAGGTAGTGGCTTTTGGCGACGGAGAAAATGACAAAGAGATGCTGACCTTTGCAGGTCTGGGGCTGGCAGTGTCCGATGCCGGAGACGTATGTCGGGCGGCTGCTGATGGAGTTATCGACTCCTGTGGAGAGGACGGCGTAGCTATCTGGCTGGAACAGTTATTGGGTGAATAACTGATACTATATTGAAGAAACGAATGGTTCAGGGAAGAGACACTGCAAAGCGTTTCATCCCGCACAAACATAAAAAGAAAAGAGAGGGAATACGCATGGAAAAACGACAGATCCGTATGATCGCCTTTGATATGGACGGTACCGTATTATACGACAAGAATGAGATTTCTCCGAAACTGCAGGGGATTTTGAAGAAGGCGCTGGATCAGGGAATCTATGTGGTACCCTGTACCGGCCGTGGTTTGTGTGAGATGCCTCGTACTCTAACGGCACTGGGACTGACCCATACTGCTACTGCCAACGGCGCTCTGGTCCGCGATGAAAAAGCCGATCAGGTATTGTATAGAAATTTGATCCCCTGGGAGATGGCAGCAGAGATCTACCATGAATTGAAAAAGATCGAATGCTATGTGACCGTACATATTGATGGCAGAGTATATTTCAAGGGCGAAAGTGAAGAGGCCGTCAGAGCCATGTACAAGCTGGTGGACTATATTCCTGTTCCGGTGATCTGGGATGCTGAGGCATTGGTTCGTGAAAAACAGGAAGATCTGGAAAAAATCTATGCCAGAGCCCGCACGCCGGAAGAGTTTGAAAGAATCATGGCTCTGATCAAGGGAAAGTATCCTCTGTTCTATTCCTCTTCTGCCGTAGGAAATATGGAGTTCAGTGCCCTGGATTGCTCCAAGGGTACGGCTCTTGCATGGCTGTGTGATCATTTGGGTGTGGATCCCAGCCAGGTGGTGGCCTTTGGTGATGGTGAGAACGATAAAGAGATGCTTCGCTTTGCCGGTATCGGTGTAGCCATGGGTAACGGCAATGAGATCTGCAAGGCAGCAGCCGATGTGGTCATCGGAAACTGTGCCGATGATGCGGTGGCATATTTCCTGGAAGAACTGCTGGGATATTGATCACAGAAGGTCGCGGAAAAATTTCCCTGCATAGAGTGAGCGCGATTGGTAAAGGTAGAAAAAAATTCAAAAAAATACAAAAACCCTCTTTACAAAGAGAGGGTTTTGTATTATATTAAATATAGTAACAATTACTATTATTAAACCAAGAACAGGAAGTGATGATATGAAGACGATGAAGTACAGTCGCCAACGCGAATCCATCAAAGAATTCCTGCAGGGTCGCACCGACCATCCCACTGCCGACACCGTATACACGAATATTCGTGAGATCTACCCCA
>JAFYLG010000071.1 GCA_017537225.1 Lachnospiraceae bacterium | reverse complement strand
GTTTATTAGGCTATGGCTGCGGCTTTTTTAATCCATATTTCTATATGGATTCATTGCTTTTGCCGTTAGGTGTTTGTGCTGTGGCAGAAGTAATTTACGGTATGTACGTCTATGTGTTCGGCTTTTTGCTGCGAGGTCGTTTTGACATTGGCTACTATTTTGGCAGGATCGTTCTGCCGGAGACCATCTATACCATGATCGTTTTGGTGGTCGTATATCGTTTCCTGATATTTGTAAATCGCCGGCTGGAGCTGGCATCCAAGAGAAGGAGTGCCGATCGTTTTGTTTAAAGATTTATGGGAAATCATAAAATATGGAATCAAACAGGTAGTGACCTCTCGTATCACACCTATGGTGATATTGTTTGCGGTCATGTTTGGTTCATTGGTATTTCGCCTGTTTCAACTACAGATCGTAGAGGGGGCCGGATATCAGGAAGATTATTTGGAGAGCACCAAGCGCGAGATCTATACGACGGCGACTCGCGGTAATATTTACGACTGCAACGGTGTTCCGCTGGCATATAACGAGTTGACCTATTCCGTAACTGTTTTGGACGATGGTACATATCCAACCGGTTATGCTAAAAACAAGATGCTCCTGCGTCTGATCCGTCTGCTGGAGGATTTCAATATAACATTAGTGGGAGATACTCCTCTGGCGGTATTGGATGATGATTCCATTGTATTTACTACTACATCTGAGGCTAAACATCGTGCTTTTTTGCGAGATTTTTACGGTTTGCGTTCTACCAGTTTGCTGGATTCTGAGAATGATGATGGCGAGCTGATCAATCGTTCGGATATCACTGCTCAGGAAGTTTATGATAAATATATTGATAAATATGGCATTGGTCATGACAGCAGTAAAAGTAAAAATACTTATGAGTATACATTAGAAGAAGGTTTGAAGCTGATCAACATGCGTATTGCTATGGCGGCCAGTTCTTACCGCAAATATGAAGCGGTTACTTTGGCCACTGGCCTGGATACGGAAGCTATGATGGCGGTTAAGGAAGCAGCAGCGGATTTGTCCGGAGTGGATATCGCAGAAGAGACGATTCGTGTGTATAATGATGCTTATGAGTTTGCTCATATATTAGGATATACAGGCAAAGCATCTACCGATGATTTGGCGACTTTACAGGCTGACGCAGAAGAAGCCGGTATCGCTGATTCCAAGAAATATGCTGCAGGTGATGTTGTTGGTAAGGCTGGCATCGAAGAATATATGGAACTGGAATTATCCGGTACCAAGGGTACTGCCCAGATTTATGTGGATAATGAAGGCCGTATCATTGAAACTACGTCCAGTACCTTGCCTTTGGCAGGAAATGATGTATATTTGAGCATTGACCGTGACTTGCAGGTGGGGATCTATCATTTGGCTGAGCAGATGGTAGCAGGTATTTTGGTTGAAAAGATCAAAAATCTGGAGCCTGACCATAGTGATGTGGTTAAGAATAAAAGTATACCGATCAAAAGAGTGTATTATCAGCTAATCGGCAATAATATATTATCTATGTCTCAGTTCGATCAGTGGGATGCGTCAGAAGTAGAAAAAAGTATATTTAGCAAGATGGAAGAAGAGCGAAACGTCGTAATGGAAGAAATTCGATACGAGTTAACTCGTGATAATCCAATTGCTTACAATGATTTGGATGAAAATAATCAGGCCTATACCAGCTATATTTTAACACTGTTAAAGAATGGCGGGTACATTTTATCGGATAAGGTTGACACAGATGATGAGGTATACAAAGCCTGGTCTGCCGGCACGATCAGTCTGAAAGAATATTTGAATCATGTGATCACAATGAACTGGGTAGATACCACTAAGTTGCAGATCGAAGAAAAATATCCTACTGCCAATACGATCTATCAGGTCATGTTGGATACTGTGATGGATATCCTCAAGACTAACACAAATTTTTGTAAGAAGATATATGAAATTCTTGTATATGATGGTACGATAACCGGTCGCGAACTGTGTCTGGCTTTGTTTGAACAGGGAGTTCTGGAATGGGATCAGGAGAATGTAGACAAACTGCTAAACGGCGGCAATAATACTGCGTTTAACTTTATCAAGAAGACGATTTCTAATTTGGAGATCACTCCAGGTGAACTGGCATTGACACCAAGTGCCTGTTCTGTTGTGATCACGGATGTAAATACCGGTCAGTTAAAGGCAGTGGTTTCCTATCCCAGCTATGATATCAATCGTCTGTCAGGTACCATTGATGCTGCTTATTATAGCCAGCTGCAGAACGATGCGGCCACACCGCTCTATAATACGGCCACTCAGGCTCTTCGCGCACCAGGATCTGTTTTTAAGATGGTCAGTGCTGCGGCAGCCCTGGAAGAAGGCGTGTATGGCTTAAGCGAGGAGATTTTTGATACCGGTACTTATGTTCAGTTTAATGGTCAATACAAATTGAATTGCTGGAACAAGAGAGGCCATGGCCCAATGAACGTTGTATCTGCGTTGAGTTGGTCATGTAACTATTATTTTGGTGATGTGGGATACCGTTTGTCTTTGGATGAGAATGGGACTTACAGTTCAGCGTTAGGTCTTTCCAAACTGGCGAAATATGCTTCTTTATTTGGCTTTAATAGTAAGTCGGGTATTGAAATTTATGAGAATCAGCCCAGAATTTCCGACGAAAATCCTATTCCGTCTGCGATCGGTCAGGGTACTCATGCGTTCGCTAATATCCATTTGGCAAGATACGCTACTGCGCTGGCAACAAAGGGCAACATGTATAATTTAACGCTATTAGACCGTGTCGCTGACTCTACAGGCAATATTATAAAAGAGCAGGAGACAGAGATCCAGTACACTATTGATTTAAAAAACAGTACCTGGAATGCGTTGTGGGAAGGTATGTATCACGTGGTTACAGATGGTAGCGCCTATGAACCATTTGAGAACTGTGTTACAACCTTAGCTGGTAAAACAGGTACGGCTCAGGAGGCAACGACAAAGCCTAACCACGCTCGATTTGTATGTTTCGCTCCTTATGAGACTCCAGAGATCGCATTGACAATTACTATCCCTAATGGTTATACTGGTACCAATGCAGCTTTGCTGGCAAATGAAGTACTGAATTTCTATTATGGTGCGATCACCTTGGATGAGATCGTCAGCAGTGGTGAGGCTATCGATGCTGATGGTGGTAGTGCTCGTGACTAATGGACAAGCGTATGTTGCAGAAACATATCGGTATTAGATCTAAAAGAGATAAATTCCCCAGGAGGAGTAAATATGAGTCAGGCAGTTGTGATCAAGGGAAATCGATACGGTCTTACAGTGTATCTGGATCCCCAGGAATCCTTTGAGACTCTTTTGGAAGAGGTGGCAGTAAAGTTTCGTGAGTCTGCCAAGTTTTTTAAAGATGCCAAGATGGCCCTTTCTTTCGAGGGGAAGCGCCTGGATAATGTACAGCAACGTCAGGTTGCAGATGTAATCATGGCAAATAGTCAGGTCGAGATCCTGTGCATCCTTAGTCAGGATGATGAGGAGGAGGCACGTCATCGCGCAGCGGTGGAGAAGAAGATCCAGGCGGAAAAAGCGAATACCGGTCGTTTTTACAAAGGTACTCTTCGCAGTGGACAGGTTTTAGAGTCTGAGGGTAGTGTAGTGATCCTGGGCGATGTAAATCCTGGTGCTAAGGTTATTGCAGTAGGTAATGTGATCGTACTTGGTTCTTTAAAGGGTACTGCCTGTGCGGGTATTACCGGCAATGAACGTTGCTTTATTGCGGCCTTGGAGATGGAACCGACTCAGCTTCGCATCGGTAATGTACTGGGACGTGGAGGAGATTCTTCCGAGAGACGTCGTGGCCCTGTTAAGCCTAAGATCGCTTTCTGCGGAGAAGATGGCATCTATGTAGAAGAGTTGTGTAGAGATGTATTGCATGATATTCAGTTGGATTAAGTAATAAAAACAACTGCGTTTTTTTAGACAGAACGCAGTTGTTTTCTGTCATTTATGTTCTGTTAAGATATTGCTTTTTTGCACAAATACATCATGATAAAATTATATAAAATTTTTATGGTCAACATGAAAAATGTACTGGAAAAAAAGAGCAACATAAGGTAAAATAGAAACAAATAGCGTTTTACAGTACAAAAGATTTTGACTGTGATCCATAGATTGAATTTGGGAGGAAATAAGAATGAGTGAAGTAATTGTAATCACTTCCGGCAAGGGTGGCGTAGGTAAGACTACGACTTCTGCCAATGTAGGAACCGGCCTGGCAAAGCTGGGCTATTCTGTCGTTTTGATCGACACCGATATCGGCCTGAGAAATCTGGACGTTGTTCTGGGACTGGAGAATCGTATCGTTTACAATCTGGTTGACGTTGTAGAGGGCAACTGCCGTATTAAGCAGGCTCTGATCAAGGACAAGCGTTATGATAAGCTGTTCCTGCTGCCCAGTGCGCAGACCAGAGATAAGACCAGTGTAACCCCCGAGCAGATGAAGAAGCTGACCGATGAGCTGAGAGAAGAGTTTGACTATGTTCTGTTAGACTGTCCTGCAGGCATCGAGCAGGGCTTTAAGAACGCTATTGCCGGTGCTGACCGTGCTCTGGTCGTAACTACCCCTGAGGTTGCTGCCATCCGTGATGCTGACCGTATTATTGGCCTGCTGGAGGCGAATGAGATCGGTCGTACTGACCTGATCGTAAACCGTCTGCGCATGGATATGGTAAAGCGCGGTGATATGATGTCCACCGACGATGTTGTGGATATTTTGGCTGTAAATTTGATCGGTGTAGTACCGGATGATGAGCACATTGTAGTATCTACTAACCAGGGTGAGCCTCTGGTAGGTGATGATTCTCTGGCAGGTAAAGCTTATATGAACATTTGCCGTCGTGTGATCGGTGAAGAAGTTCCCATGCTGGATCTGAATGTATCCGAAGGCTTCTTTGCTAAGCTGGGCAAGCTGTTTAAGAAGAACTAAGGAGGAGAGTCATGGGTCTGTTTGATATGTTCAAAAAGAATAAGGCATCCGGCAGTGTAGCTAAGGATCGCCTGAAGCTGGTTCTGGTTTCTGACCGTGCCGGCTGCTCTCCTGAGATCATGGAAGCCCTGAAGAATGAGATCATTCAGGTGATTTCCAAGTATATGGAGATCGATACTGATAATCTGAATATTCAGATCACACAGACAGAGTCTGATACCGGCAACGGTTTTGTGCCTGCTATCTGTGCTAATATTCCGATCAAGGATGTTAAGAATAGAAGTAAGATCTAAGTATTATTTATAAAAGTAAGGCGGTTTCATGTTTAAATTCGAAGAATATCGACTTCGTTATTTTAACTTCCGATTGCTGTTGTATGTGATTTTACTGCTGATTGCCGGAGTGATTTTTGTCAAGAGTGCCACTATGAATTCTACGGGTGACGCGGTAGATAAAAAGCTGCTGGGTATAGCTATTGGCAGTGTACTGATGCTGTTTGTGTCTTTGGTAGATTATCATTTTTGGTTGAAGATTTGGCCGGTGATATATCTTGGATGCGTAGGTTTGTTGGTGGCTGTATTGTTTACAGATATGGGTGCCGGAAAAGAGACAGCGACCAGATGGCTGGACTTGGGTCCTGTCCAGATCCAGCCTTCCGAATTTGCCAAGATCGGTTTGATTCTTTGCCTGGCCAGTTATTATAATCGGTTTAAAGATAAAGTAAGTTCTCTGCCGGTGATCATGGGGGCAGTGGCTCTCTACGGTGTGATTGCTTTATTGGTGTTTAAACAGCCAAATTTGTCTACTACCCTGGTTATTACTTTTGTATTCGTGGTACTGGTTTATATATCTGGTATTAGCTATAAATGGGTGTTGGGTGTGTTGGCAGCATGTCTGCCTGTAGGCGGTGTGCTGGTATATAGCTTGCTGCAGCCGGAGCAAGGCATTTTACAGGGCTACCAGATGAACCGTATTACAGCTTGGCTCCATCCAGAGCAGGTATCTGCCGATCTGACTCGTCAGGTACGATATTCGGTACAGGCTATTGCATCCGGTCAGCTCCATGGTAAGGGATTATTTAATACCACCCTGGAGTCGGTAAAGAACGGCAACTTTTTATCGGAAGAAGATTGTGATTTTATTTTCGCCGTTATCGGTGAGGAGATAGGCTTTTACGGCAGTGTTGTCATCATCGCACTATTTGTGCTGTTGGTGCTGGAATGCATATGGTTAGCGATTCGTGCCAAAGATCTGGCCGGTCGTCTGATCTGCATGGGTATGGGGAGCCTGATCGCATTCCAGGCATTTGTCAATATCGGTGTAGCAACACGTTTGCTTCCTAACACCGGATTGCCACTGCCTTTTATCAGTGCGGGACTTAGTTCCCTGCTGAGTTTAATGATAGGTATGGGTTTAGTATTAAATGTAGGGCTTCAACGAAAAAGAGAGAATATGTAAAAGGGGGTACCTATGAGAGTAGGACTGATCGCACATGACACCAAAAAGAAATTGATGCAAAATCTATGTGTGGCCTATCGTGCCATTCTGACTAAACACGAGCTTTATGCTACTGGCACTACCGGTCGTCTCATTGAGGAGGCGACCAATTTAAATGTACACAAATTTTTAGCTGGTCATTTGGGAGGAGAACAGCAGATGGCAGCAGCCATCGAGCAGAATGCCATCGATATGGTGATTTTTCTGCGCGATCCAAAGCATCGCAAGTCTCACGAACCAGATATGTTTAAGGCTATTATGCTTTGTGATACCTATAATATACCTGTTGCCACTAATCTGGCGACAGCAGAACTTATGATCAAGGCTCTGGATCGTGGAGATTTGGAGTGGCGTGATATGTACCGATAGGAGGATGTGAGATGAAAGCTACAAAGAGAAGACGACGCAGAAGCAGAAGAGGCAGTTTTAATATATATCTGCCTAAACTGATTGCCGGTGCGCTGGTCGTGGTTGCTGTGGTTTTAGTGTTTTTGCTGTTCCGTAAAGATGAAGTCACTTTGCTAAAACCTTACGAAGCAGAAAACCAGGCTGCCAATATTTCTCGGAGCTTTCAGATCGATACTACGCTCTTTGCTTCGGATCTGTGTGTTTTAGCAGAATCCGGTCAGCCAGAGGATGCCTTGGATGCAGGCGCGGCATTGATCTTTAATATTTCTGATGAGGAAGTTGTTTATGATCAAAAGGCTTTTGATCGCCTGAATCCTGCCAGCACTACCAAGGTCATGACTTATCTGGTAGCCGCTAAATACGGCGATTTGAGCCAGGAAGTGACGATTACCGATACTATGTTGGATCTGGATCCTGCTTCCTCTGTCGCTGGTCTTAAGGGCGGTGATAAGATCGCCATGAAGGATCTGTTGTACGGTATGCTGATGGTTTCCGGTAACGATGCTGCACAAGCCATTGCTTTGACCATTGGTGGCACAGAAGAGGGCTTTGCAGCTTTGATGAATGAGATGGCATGGGAGCTGGGAGCCACAGGTACCCATTTTGTCAACGCTCATGGTTTGACTCATGATCAGCATTATACTACAGCGTATGATCTGTATTTGATCGTCAATGCTGCCATTCAGGATCCTCAGTTTGTATCTATCATTTCCGCACCGGAACATACAGCACATTATCGTGGCGCCGGCGGCAGCGAAAAATCTAAGA
The DNA here is from genome assembly GCA_017537225.1 of Lachnospiraceae bacterium. Lineage (GTDB taxonomy): Bacteria > Bacillota > Clostridia > Lachnospirales > Lachnospiraceae > RGIG7193. The sequence continues at coordinate 34,799 of JAFYLG010000071.1, read as the reverse complement.
CCTGGAGTGCTGGTACATGGTATGCCAACGGCAATGTATCCGCTCCTGAGGGCATTACCGTAGTAGGAGGCAAGACAGGTACTACTTCTGCAGCCAAATACTGCATGGTTCTGTATAGCCGTGACACTCAGGACAAAGAATATATCTCTGTGGTATTAAAATCCCCATCCAGAGATAAGTTGTATTACAATCTTAATGCATTATTTTCAAAAATTGCGAATTAAGCATTGAATAATTTGGTATTATGTACTATAATATTTTCAACGGAAGACTCATCGTCTTAACGTAGACATGACATAGGAAACATAAAGGAGGAGAAGCAATATGATTCAGATTATTGCAGGAAAAAAGGGTAAGGGTAAGACTAAGTATCTGCTTGCAGGAGCCAACGAGCGTGTAGAAAAGGCAAATGGTTCCATCGTTTATATCGACAAGAATGGCAAGCATATGTACGAACTGTCCAATAAGGTTCGTCTGATCAACGTAGCCGAGTACCCCATCCGTTCTTATAATGCTTTTGTAGGTTTTGTATGTGGTATCATTTCTCAGGATCACGACCTGGAGGCCATTTACCTGGATAGCTTCCTGACTGTGGCTCATCTGGAAGAGGTTGAAGATTTGACTCAGGCTGTTGAAGATTTCAAGACTCTGGGTGAGAAGTATGGTATTGATTTCGTATTGAGCGTTTCCAGAGATGCTCAGGATCTGCCTAAGAATGCTAACGGACGTATTTCCGTATCTCTGTAAGAAATATTGCTTTTATTACCTGGAATACACTGGGGCCTTTGGAGACAAAGGCCCCTTGTTGTATTTACAAAAAGTTACTTACAAACGACTACTTACAGGTCGCCTGCGGAATGGATCCGACCAAACATGCTGATCACATAGAGACCGGAGATGCCCACCAGAGCATAAACGATCCGGGAGAGTAAGGTCATTTCGCCAAAGAGAAATGTAACCAGGTTAAACTGAAAGAAACCGATCAGTCCCCAATTGACACAGCCAATGATAGCGATGGCCAAAGCAAAATAATCTAAACCTTTGGTATTCATAGTATGCCTCCTTACGCATTTCTGTTTTTAGTATGGAGGAATATAAAAAAAATATGCTTTATACAAGCATATTTTTTTAAACACAATATGAATTTTATTCATCCCAACCTTCATAAAATTTGATGGTAACGGCAATGTTTCTTACAATATCACCAGGTTTTAGATCCATATCCTGAGGATCAGTGATAGAGGGAAGATTGCAATCATCGTCTTCCAGTTCTACCTGGATCCAGGTGCGGGCTGCCTCGTTTGCGTTATCTACAGCATCTTCCAGGGTTTCGCCTTCAGCATAACAGCATGCCAAATCAGGAAAGTAACCATGATAGGTACCATTTTCAGTTTTGTGGAATATAGCGGGGTAAACAAATTTCATAAGGATCCTCCTGAAATGAATATAATATCGATGGACATTCGAGTTGAAACGAATCGTCAGACAATGGGTTTGTCATATTGTAGATAGTATACTCTATCTGTGAAAAATCATCAAGAGATTCTTTTCGTAATAAAAATGTAGGTTGTATTTTGGTGTGGTTTCTATTATAATAGAAGAATAGATATTTAAAAATTGACGGGGCTTGGCCTGTAATTTGATAATAAGAGGAGCAACATGGCGAAGACACATTCGAAGAAAAATTCGAAGGTAACTACATATCGCAAACCATTAAATCTGAATGTTGGCGTAGTTATCTTCGCCTTTATTTTTGTGTATTTGGTAGCCAGTGTAGTCATCTATATGGGCAAAGAAGAAGTTCATATTTATGAGGTAGCAGAGGGCACGTTGACCGATTCTGCCTATGCAGACTATACTGCGCTGATTTTGCGTGATGAGACTGTATCTACTGCAGATACTACCGGATATATAAATTATTATATTCGTGACGGACGCAAAGTAGGAAAAGGTGATCTGGTATATACGATCGATGAAACAGGAAAAATGTTGGAATTATTTGATCAAAATACCGGAGAGAGCAGTTTACCATCTGAAGATCTTCAGGAGTTTAAAGCAGAAGCTGCGCAATTTTCTCTGTCCTATGATCCTATGGATTTTGCGGAAGTATACGATATGAAGAGCAGCATGCAGTCTTCTTTGTTGGAGTATGTCAATGCCAATGCGTTAGAAGAGTTGGCAGGGCAACTGAACTCTCAGGACACAGCCAATTTTGTTAAAGCTTATGCTGCCAAAAGTGGTGTGGTATCTGCCATTTTGGACGGTCTGGAGGGGTTATCACCAGAACAGATCAAGGCGGAGCATTTTGATTCCTCAGCATACCCTAAAAAGATATTAGGAAGCGGACAGGGTGTAGAAAGCGGTACACCTGTGTATCGCACCATCCAAAGCGAGACCTGGCACATTGTATTCCCTATGAAAGAAGCTGATGTAAATCGTTTCCAGGGTGTTGAACGAATGAATTTGACGGTAAAGGGTTCGGCGCAGGAATTATCCGGTCCCTTTGAGATGTACATAGGCGCAGATGGTAATACGTACGGTAAACTGACGTTCCAAAAATATATGATCCAGTTTGTCAATAAACGCTATATCAATGTGCAGATCCACGTGGAGAATCTGACCGGATTAAAGATTCCTCAGTCCAGCGTGGTTTATAAGAATTTTTATCGTGTACCTAAAGAGTATGTGACCGATGGCAAAGAATTTCTGATTGAGGTTTATGCAGAGGACGGCACGATGACGGTACAAAAAGCAGATGCGTTGACTATTATTAATGATGAAGAGTATTGCTATTTGGATTCTTCGAAATTCAAGGCAGGGCTTCATGTAGTTAAGATGGATTCTAACGACCGTTTTCAGCTGTCTCAGACGGTTAATCTGCCTGGCGTATACAATGTAAATAAAGGATACACGGTATTTCGTAAGATCCATATCTTAGAGGAAAGCGATGAGTATCTCATTGTTTCTCCTTTGGACAGTGGGATTTCTGCCTATGATCATATTATTTTGAATAGTGATATGGTAGCAGAAGGAGATATTATTTACTATTGATCCCGGGGTTATCCGGGCAAATTGCAGGATGCAAAAAAATGTATTTGAAGCAAATTCTGTATTGACTTATCCGGCAAAAAAGCCGATAATAGATGTAATAAATAACTAGGGAGAGAAAAACAATGGCAAAGTTTATCGATAAAATTTTGGATTCCATGAAGCTGAATGATGATGAGTTTGATGATGAGTTAGACTTTGATGAGGAGTTTGACGAGGAGCCTGTAAAGCCTGCCAAGCCTGCAAAAAAGGTAAAAGAGCCTGTTGTAGAAGAATTTAATGAGGTGCCTGAAGAGAAGCCTTTATCCCCTCTGCGCAAGCGTTCTCAGCCTGCTAATGTAGTTTCCATGCGTCAGCCTCGCAGTCTGGAGGTATGCATGATCCGTCCTAAGACCGTAGAAGAGGGCAGAGAGATTTGTGATACCTTGCTGGCTGGTCGTGCGGTTGTGATCAATCTGGAAGGTATCAACATGGATATCGCTCAGCGTATTATTGACTTCACCAGCGGTGCTTGCTACTCTATCAACGGTAATCTTCAGAAGATCTCCAACTATATTTTCATCGTGACTCCTCAGTCTGTAGAGTTGTCCGGCGATTTTCAGGAGCTGTTAGGCGGTACTTTGGATAGCATGTCCACGTTCAATATTAACATCTAAGGAATTGACGAAACATGAAAAATCAAGGAAAGAAATATGGCTTAGGTGCTCTAGCGGTAGCGCTGTTGGTATGGTTTGATCAATGGACGAAACAGCTGGCACAGGAGCATTTGACGGCTGGCCCTCATGTGATTTGGGACGGTGTCTTTGAGTTACGTTATTCCATTAATAAAGGTGCTGCCTTTGGCATTTTGCAGAATCAGCGTATTTTCTTTATCATTTCAACTTGCCTGGTTCTGGCAGCGATTTTGTATTGCTACCATAAGATCCCGGCCACCAAGAAGAATCTGCCTTTGTTGGCAATGTGTGTCTCTGTGACGGCTGGTGCATTGGGTAATTTTATTGATCGTTTGTATTTAGAGTATGTAATCGATTTCTTATACTTTAAGCTGATCAATTTTCCAATCTTCAATGTGGCTGATATCTATATCACGGTATCCTGCTTTGTATTTATGTTTTTAATGTTTTTTTTCTATAAGGAAGAAGATTTGGAGTTTTTCGGAAAAAATGACAAACAGGAGAGCAACGCAGAGTAAAAGAAGAAACACGCTTATTTGTGTGTTTCAAAGAAAAGGAATGAAGGATGCAAGAATTTACATTCATCGTCGATGCGTCGTCGGAAGGCCAACGCATCGACCTTTTTTTGACAGAACATATGGAAGGCCAGAGCCGTTCTTACCTGCAGAAATTACTGAAGGACGGCGCTGTTTATGTGGGCGAGAAGATTGCTAAGAGTAATTATAAAGTACGAACTAACGATCAGATCTGCCTGGAGCTGCCGGATCCTGTAAAACTGGAAGTCGAAGCTCGTGCCATGGATCTGGACATCCTATACGAAGATGAAGATGTGATCCTGATCAATAAGCCCAAGGGAATGGTGGTTCATCCTGCAGCCGGTCATACCGATGATACGCTGGTCAATGGCCTGATGCATCATTGTCAGGGAAATCTGTCTGGTATCAACGGCGTTTTACGCCCCGGGATCGTCCATCGTATCGATAAGGATACTACAGGTGTTATTGTGGTTTGTAAGAACGATAACGCCCATAATTCCCTTGCAGAGCAGCTTAAGGTACATTCTATTACCCGACGCTATCGAGCCCTTGTACACGGCAATATCAAAGCCACAGAAGGCACTGTAGATGCCCCTATCGGACGTAACGAAAAGGATCGACTGAAACAGGCCATCAATGAGAAAAATGGGAAGCCTGCGGTGACTCATTATAAGGTTCTGGAAAATTTTAAAAACTATACTTATATCGAATGTCAGCTGGAGACCGGGCGTACTCATCAGATCCGTGTGCATATGTCCTCACTGGGACATCCATTGGTGGGAGATGAATTATATGGTCCGGCCAAGTGTCCTTTTCCTTTGGAAGGTCAGACACTGCATGCCATGGTGTTAGGTTTTGATCATCCTACGACAGGTGAGTATGTGGAATTTACAGCACCATTGCCGGAATATTTTGAGAAGCTTTTAGAGAAACTTCGTAAAATGTCTTAAAGCAAAGTCTTAAATAATAAAAGAAAGGCCCATGCTACAGTTAGCATGGGCCTTTGAAATTTTGTATGTAATTTTAAAAGAGAAGATTACTTCTTCTGCTTCTTAAAGGTCTGGATGCCTTCGATTACCAGGAATACGGCCAGGATAGCCATAGCTGCAGCAAACAGCATCTGGAACCAGTCGCCCCAAGCAGCACCGCCGGCACCAACCAACTGTACTTTCTTGATAACGGTCTGGATCAGAGAGGTCAAAGTAGCGATCAGCATGAATCCCATGGGGATAAAGAACATCTTGTTGTTCTTGCCAACATTGCCTAACCAAGCAGCAACTGCCATCAGAGCAATACCGGCCAGCAGCTGGTTAGCAGCACCGAACAGACCCCAGATCTGGCTCAGGCTCAGGCCGCCCAGGATACAACCGATGGCTACCATGAACAGAGTAGCGAACCAAGGGTTGGTCAGGATCTTGCGGATGCCGGAAGCGTCCTTGTAAGTCTCTTCGCCTTCCTTCAGGAACAGCTCGGCGAACATGAAACGGCTCAGACGAGTAGCGGAGTCCAGAGAGGTCAGAGCAAATACGGAAACTGCCAGAGTCAGCAGAGCATAGATGGTACCATAGATGGAAGTGGTCTCGGCACCGAACATGATACCGATACCAGCTGCGAAAGCAGCAGCGGGAGAACCGAAGCCGCCAGCAGTGTATTTATCAAATACCATACCAACAGCGATCAGGGAAACGATACCCAAAGCGGACTCGATCAGCATGGAACCGTAACCGATGATCTTAGCGTCCTTCTCGTTAGCGATCTGCTTGGAAGAAGTACCGGTGGAGATCAGGCTGTGGAAACCGGAGCAGGCACCACAGGCTACGGTGATAAACAGAGCAGGGAACATATTACCAATCTTGGTGGACCAGCCGGTAAATGCAGGGATCTGGAAGGTAGCAGTGCCGGTGAAGGCAGACATGATGATACCAACAACAGCGATGATCATCATAGCGTACAGCAGGAAACTGGACAGGTAGTCACGAGGCTGCAGCAGGATCCATACAGGAACGATGGAAGCGATGGTGATGTAAGCACCGATCAGCAGGATCCAGGTGGTACGGTTCATAGCCAGACCAACATTCAGACCCAGGATGGTGATTAGAACGATACCGATGATACCAGCGATGGTAGCAGGAACGGTCTTAACACCAAAACGGTTGGTAGCAATACCATAGATAATAGCCAACAGGATGAACAGTACAGAGATCATCGCGGTGGTCTGATTACCGGTAGGATTGGTGGTGATAGCAAAAGTAGCGTCAGCGGTAAAGAAAGTGCCGGCTACTACGTTTACGAAGGAAGCCAGAACCAGGATCAGAACCAGCAGAGCGAAAACGATGAAGAGCTTCTGAGAACGCTTGCCCATGGAAGTCTTGATGATCTCACCTACGGACTTACCATCGTTACGGATGGAAGCGAACAGAGAACCGTAGTCCTGCAGACCGCCAAAGAAGATACCGCCGATTACACACCAAAGGAATACAGGAACCCAACCGAATACGGAAGCCTGGATAGGACCGTTGATGGGACCTGCGCCTGCGATGGAGGAGAAGTGATGGCCCATCAATACGGCTGCGGGTGCGGCAACGTAGTCAACGCCATCCTCCATTTCGTAGGCAGGAGTTTTCTTGGAGGGGTCAATTCCCCACTGCTTTGCCAACCAAGAGCCATAAGTTACATAGCCGATGAACAGCAAAACGATTGCAGATGCGATAATAAGAATAGCTGTCATTTGTGTTTCTCCTTTTTTATATTATTTTAGAATGTGAGAGGGGTGTGTTTTTTTCCTCTCTGCAATGCTGATAGATTTCTACGCATGTTGTGCTTTTTAACCTTTGCATTGCGATATATTGCGAACGAGCTTCTTCAGACTTTCGCCCTGGCGGTTATAGGCGGCGCGTCCTGAAGTGTGCTCAAAAGCAACCAAACGGTAATGTGTCCAGCCCTGGAAGCCGAACTTGTAACTTTTGTAGCGTTTGATCTTAGGCACCATAGCGAAGGCTTCGTCGGTGATCTGATCGGCTACAATAAAAAGAGTGATATCTGTATTACGATGATCCGGGTGAGGCTTTACTTTGGAAAAACCAATCTCCCAGGCCTTTTCATCTAATTCTTTTAATACAGATTCATTTAATTGATCCACAGTAGCAAAGTAGATATATTCGTGGGAGTCTGACTCAGAAAGACGAGCACTCTTGATCAGGAAATACTGCTCATCGTGACTGTGAAACTCGGCAGCTGCTGTGAAAGGAGCAGGAACATTCTCTCGAATAATATCGTAGTATTTTTGAAAAGAAGGAAGGATCTTATCCAAAGTCTCTTGTAATGTCATGTCGGTCCTTTCTGGTTGAGTGAAACAGGACCAGACAAATATCGATGGTACAATAGACTGTATGGAACGATCCAACTCTAATTCATAAAATAAATATAAAAATGCAATAAAATTATTTAGAATTTTAGCACTTTTACGCGATAAAATCAAGTGTTTTTATGGAATAATTGAAGAAAAATTTTTCTGTGGTAAAGTAATAAATTGAACTATTTATATTATGGCAAAAATTAGTAACGAATGAATCTTGTTTTTCCGTTTGGAGGTGTTTGTTTTTCTGTACAATTCATGAAAAATATGATACAATAAAGACAAATATCGAATAGTACTTCGCATATATTGGAGAAATGCCGATGCTTGTTTCCTATATATGTATAGTATATATTATGGGAGCCTATGAAGACAGAGAGGAGAAGACATATGAGTGATCATTTAGTAATTACGATTGGTAGAGAATGTGGTAGTGGTGGCCGCCAGATCGGTCAGGAGATCGCTAAAAGATTAGGTGTGAAGTGCTATGATCAGGAACTTTTGACTATGTGTTCCCGCAACAGTGGTCTGTGTGAAGATATTTTCCGCACTCATGATGAAAAGCCGGTCAACAGCTTTTTATACTCTTTAGTAATGGATACATATTCTCTGGGATATGCAACGCCCGGCTATATGGAGATGCCTCTTAACCAGAAAGTTTTCCTGGCTCAGTTTGAGACCATTAAAAGATTGGCTGAACAGGAGTCCTGCGTGATCGTAGGACGCTGTGCAGATTATGCACTGGCGGAGCATCCTCATATGATCAGTGTATTTATTGCTGCCGATGAAGAGGATAAGATCCCCTGGCTGATGGATATGTATGGCTTCGACGAACACAAGGCCAGAGACTTTATGCTCAAGGCAGATAAACGTCGTGCTTCCTATTATAATTATTACACTAATAAAAAATGGGGTGCAGTCAGCAGCTATGATCTTTGCTTGAATACCAGTGCCATTGGCAGAGAGCGCTGTGCTGATATTATCATTGAGTTTGCCAAGAAGAAAGAAGAGTTCCTCAAGGCTGGCCGAGTAGATTCTTTTGCCAATTACTTTAAAGATAAGAAGTGATTTGTTCTTATAAAAATACAAAAAAACCTTGAAAAGTAAAGGTTTTTTGCTTGACATCGCGTACATTAGGTGCTATCATATTCCAGTATGCCGCTCAATGAGGTCTTTTAAGTGCTGCCCGAAAGCAGACACCGAAGTTGGCGAGTAATGATAAATAGGAGGTGCCTTATGTACGCGATTATTGCAACAGGTGGTAAGCAGTACAAAGTTGCTGAAGGCGAGGTTATCCGTGTTGAGAAACTGGATGTAGAACCCGGTACTGAGTATGTATTCGATCAGGTTCTGGCCATCGGCGGCGAAGAGCTGGTTATCGGTCAGCCTACCGTAGCAGGTGCTAGTGTAAAAGCAACTGTTCTGGATCAGGCTCGTGCCAAGAAGGTTATCGTTTACAAGTATAAGAGAAAGACTGGCTATCATAAGAAGAATGGCCACAGACAGGCTTATACCGAGCTGAAGATCGACAGCATTGTAAAATAATGATCAAGGTAGTATTTTATCAAGACTCTGACGGAAAGTGCTTAGGGTTTAAGACCAAAGGACATGCTGGTTATGCGGAGGCAGGATATGATATCATCTGTGCAGCGGTGTCTGCACTGGTGACAAACACTGTGAACTCCATCGAACGTCTGACGAAGAATAGCTTCCGAATCAAGACGGACGAAAATACCGGATATATGGCGGTAAAGCTGAATGAGGCTGCAACGCCTGAGGCAGATTTATTGTTTAAGTCCTTGCAGCACGGATTAGAGGACATTGAGACAGAACACAAAGAATATATCCATGTTGTATTCAAGGAGGTGTAAGACCATGTTGAAGATGAATCTTCAATTCTTCGCTCATAAGAAGGGTGTAGGCTCCACCAAGAACGGTAGAGATTCCGAATCCAAGAGACTGGGTGCGAAGAGAGCTGATGGTCAGTTCGTATTGGCTGGTTACATCCTTTACAGACAGCGCGGCACCAAGATCCATCCCGGAGTAAATGTAGGCCGTGGCGGCGACGACACTCTGTTCGCTCTGGTTGATGGTGTTGTAAAGTTTGAGAGAAAGGGCAGAGACAAGAAGCAGGTTTCTGTATACCCCAGAACTGAGGCTGTAGCTGAGTAATTAAATTTCGCTTATCAAAGGCAGGATGCGTGAGCATCCTGCCTTGTTTCGTTTCTATTTTACTTGCCAGAGATTTCCTAAAATGATATAATTATGTTAAGAATATAAAATTACATTTTTGATACAAAAATATGCAAAAGGAGGTCATCTATGAAAAATCCTAACAATAGAGAAATGTGCTTATGGGTTGTAATTGGTGTGCTGCTGTTTCTGTTGATCCAGTGCAACATGAAGATCGATGACCTGAAATATGAGTTAAATGCTATGGATCGTGAATGGTCTCGGGAGCTTATTTATAATTATGATTCCTTAGTCATGCGTACCGAAAGTTTGATAGAGGAAAAATTAGCACAAGAGGCCAGTTTGATTTCGGATATCAATTATGAAATTGGTGAGTTAAACGTAGCTTCCGGCAAGGTGCCTATGTTTCTATCCGTGTTATTAAAAACATACTCCGAAGATAAAACAGTCACTGTGAGCATTTGGGGCGAGGAGCTCATCCTTCAAAAACAAGGAGAGCGATTTGAGGCAACTATTCTACTGGATCTGTTTCATACAGAAGACGATCGTTTGCTGCTGAAAATCATCGAAGGAGAAGAGCAATCCTATGAGTATTTGACACAAATTGATATCGCTAATTTGTGGAAAAATTGTATCCCATCCCTCAGGGCATCATCCAATCGTGCGTCTATTGGCTTCCCGGAAAATGGAACTCCCACAGCAAGAGTAAATGGATATTTTGATGTAATATCATCCAGTCCAAATGTTAAATTTACTTCCTTCTTAATTCAAACAACGGTAAATGATGAGATCGTTGCAACTCTGGATATTACACAGGACGTATTATCCTCGGATAAATACCAAAATGAAAAGTCTTACGATTTCTCATATGAGTCTGAGATCCAGGCAACGATGGAGGATACCATTGTTATCACTATTATTGCGGTAGATTCTTTAGGATTTCGTCATGAGTTTGATGTTCATGATTATGGTGTCGATCACACCGGAGCAGGCGGTATCGATAGATATAGAAATGAACGTATTTATGATCCTCAGGGATATTTGCGGCATGGTGGGAAATACGTGGGATGGCATGATTAACAGAAATCATCTCTCCCTTGACATTCCAAGGTGAAAATGCTATATTCTTAAAGAATCAATGGTTGATAGTGTATAATGAGGTGAACTATGTTTGCAGATAGAGCTAGAATATTTATCAAGTCCGGTAAGGGCGGCGATGGTCACGTTAGTTTCCGCCGTGAAAAGTATGTAGCCAATGGCGGCCCCGATGGTGGTGACGGCGGTCATGGTGGTGATATTATTTTTGAAGTAGATGAGGGATTAAATACACTGGTGGACTTCCGTCATGTGCGCAAGTATATTGCACAGAGCGGTGAAGAAGGTGGTAAGCGTCGCTGTCACGGTGCCGATGGCGAGGATCTGATCATCAAGGTACCGGAAGGTACTGTTGTATATGATGATGAATCCGGCAAGGTTATTACCGATATGTCCGGTGATAATCGTCGTGAAGTTATCTTAAAGGGCGGTAAAGGTGGTCTGGGTAACATGCATTTTGCTACCGCTACCATGCAGGTGCCTAAGTACGCTCAGCCCGGTCAGGCTGCCCAGGAGCTGTGGGTACGTCTGGAGCTGAAAGTCATCGCTGACGTAGGTTTGGTTGGTTTCCCTAACGTAGGTAAGTCTACCTTCCTGTCCCGTGTAACCAATGCTCGTCCTAAGATCGCTAACTATCATTTCACCACTCTGAATCCCAATCTGGGTGTAGTAGATCTAGATGGTGGCGGATTTGTTATTGCGGATATTCCCGGTCTGATCGAAGGTGCTTCTGAGGGTGTAGGTCTGGGTCATGAATTCCTGCGCCATATTGAGCGTACCAAAGTGATCATCCATATCGTAGACGCAGCTTCTGTAGAGGGCCGTGATCCTGTAGAGGACATCCAGAAGATCAATGCCGAACTGGAAGCATATGATCCTTCCATCCTGGAGCGTCCGACCGTGATCGCAGCTAACAAGCTGGATGCTTTGTATGTGGATGAGGATACCGAAGATCCCGTAGAGAGATTGCGTCGTGAGTTTGAGCCTCAGGGTATTCAGGTATTCCCTATTTCTGCAGTCAGCGGTCAGGGTGTGAAGGAACTGCTGTATCATGTAAGAGAGATGCTGAAGAACGTGGATGATAAGCCGGTGATCTTCGAGAAGGAGTTCGATATCAACGAACTGCGTATTGATGAGAATCTGCCTTACACCGTGACTCGTGATGATGATGGTGGTTTCCGCGTAGAAGGTCCTCGTATCGAGAAGATGCTGGGTTACACCAATTTGGACTCTGAGAAGGGCTTTGAGTTCTTCCAGAACTTCTTAAAGGATACCGGTATTCTGGAGCAGCTGGAAGAGGGCGGCATCGAGGAAGGTGACACCGTGCGTATGTATGGTCTGGAGTTTGACTATTATAAATAAGTAATCATATCGCCTGCATTGCGAAGGTTTATTCGTGATGCAGGTGTTTTTTTTACTATCCGTTAGAGGCTATTGATGTTTTAAATAATATATATACATAAAAAATATATGTAAATGAGGTGTTATGATATGAAGAGCACAAAAGAAGAGAACATCACATTGATCCATAAACTTTCCGAAGCAAAGGCTCCTTCTGGATTTGAAGATGAGTCCATTGCTGTGGGACGCGCTTTTGCCCAAGCTTTTGCCGATGTAGAAGAAGATCGTTTACGTAATCTGTATGTGACTCGCCGTGAAAATAAGGGAGATCGCCCTGTATTCATGCTGGATGCTCACGGAGATGAAGTGGGCATGATGATCCATTCCATTAAACCCAATGGCACTCTGAGATTTGTCACTTTGGGACGTTTTACACCCGGTACTCTGCCCGGAGCTAAAGTTTGGGTGCGCAATCGAAATGGAGAGTACATTCCTGGTATCGTAGCGGCCAAGCCGCCTCATTTTATGAGTGCAGAGGAGAGAAATCGTCTGATGGATGTGACTGATTTGGTCATCGATATCGGCGCCAGATCTGCAGAGGAAGCGAAGGAGATTTTCGGGATCCAAATTGGTGAGCCCGTTGTTTCTGCTGTTGATTTTTCTTATGACGATAAGAGAGATATTTTGATAGGAAAGGGATTTGACTGTCGTATTGGCTGTGCTGCCATGCTTGAAACTATGAAACGATTGACCGAAGAAGATGTGCCAATGGATGTGGTTGGTGTTATGTCCTCTCAGGAAGAAGTGGGCGATGGTGGTGTAAAGGTAGCTGTTGATCGTATCAGACCAAATGTGGCTATTTGTTTTGAAGGCTGTCCTGCAGACGACACATTTACCGAGATCTATGCCATTCAAACTGCGTTGAAAAAGGGACCTATGATCCGTTTTATGGATGTATCCATGATCGCTAATTCTCGCTATATGCGTGACACCATCGCACTGGCAGAAAAGCACGGTATCCCGTTACAGACTTCTGTACGTACCGGAGGCGGCAATAATGGTGCTGTGATCAATTTGGCCGGAGAAGGTATTCCTGTGATCGTCATTGGTATTCCTGTGCGCTATATTCATTCTCATTACGGCATTGCATCTTATCAGGATTTTGAGGCTGCCGTAGAGTTGGCAGTGAATGTAGTAAAAGAGATGACACCAGAGAAAGCGGCTTCTTTCTAAAGCGTGAAATTACATTGTAAAAATCATCTATTTCTATGTAAAAAGAAAGAATATTGTAAGTTTCAAAATGAAGGGATCTATGGTATACTGTAGATAGAAAATCAGTAAAAGTGGTGTTATAGCTCCTTTTTATAAAGAAATATCGACAGAAAGTTGTTTTTTCTATGGAATATATGTATTTTTTGTTGGCGATTGTGGGGATCCTGTTTGTTCAGTTTTTTCGCAGCCAGCGCGCTGCAAAACAGCGTTTGATCCGGCAGTTGGAAGCTCAGTGGGGGCAGATACCGGACAGAGAATATGAGGATGGAGATCTGCGCAAGATCGCCAGATTTTATGAGCGCTGTCACAAGCAAGAGCTTCACCGATTGTATTTGGATGACATTACCTGGAATGACTTGGAGATGGATGAGATATTCATGTTGTTGAATCATACCCAGTCATCGGTAGGTGAAGAGACGCTGTATCGTATGTTGCGTATGCCAGAGACAGAGACGGCTACGTTAGTAGAAAGAGATCGTCTGGCCAGGTTTTTTACTCAGGATCCAGTGTTGCGCCTCAAGGTAGAAATGGCGCTTCATGGTATCGGTAGAGGGCGACGACTGGCATTTTCGGATTATATTGATCTGTTAAGCCGGCAAGTGCCTCAGAATAATCTTGTTCATTATCTGGGACTGCTAGCTTTGCTCGTGTCAGTCATTTTGATGACGATTCAGTCCAACTATGGTGGTCTTATGCTGATCGTAGTGATCGCATTTCAGATTATCACCTATTACCGACAAAAGGCTCAGGTAGAGGATCTGTTTGTCTGTGTGGCCAATGTGGTTCGACTGCAGTTGTGTGCCAAAGAGATCAGTGAATTGGATAGTGTAAAAGAGTTTCATTCCTATCAAAATACGCTGCAGCGGTTGGCCGATGCACTGGAGCCTATCTGTCGGAAATCCAAGGCCATTACTATGGGAAAAGCCATGAGCGGTTCGCCTTTGGATCTGCTGGCTGACTATGCCAAGATGATATTCCATATGGATTTGATCGCATATCATCAGATCGTAGCTAAGATCCGACAGATGGAATCTACAGTCTGGGAAACTTTTAATGTCCTGGGCCAATTGGAATGTGGTCTTGCCATTGCTTCTTTCCGCCAATGTCTGGGACAATGGTGTGAGCCACAGCTGTGGACGGCGGCTGTGGGAGAGCGGTTATCGTTGCATGGCCAGGAATTGTATCATCCGCTGGTAGATCGTGCCGTTCCAAATAGTGTCTGTGCAGAGCGAAGTCAGCTGATCACCGGTTCTAATGCTTCAGGTAAGTCAACCTTTTTAAAGACCGTGGGATTGAGTACGGTACTGGCTCAGACCATTTATACAGTACCAGGACAAAGCTATCGTGCTCCTTTTTATCAGATTTATTCTTCCATGGCTCTAAAGGACGATCTGATCGGTGGCGAAAGCTACTACATGGTTGAAATTCGTTCCTTAAAGAGAATTCTGGATCGTGGTCATGATGATCTTCCTGTACTTTGTTTTGTTGATGAAGTGTTGCGGGGAACCAATACGGTAGAGCGCATTGCAGCCTCCACACAGATTTTAAAAAGCATGACAACGATGAATATTCTTTGTTTTGCAGCTACTCACGATGGAGAATTGACGTATTTGTTAGAAGATCACTATGACAATGGACATTTCTCCGAGACCATCACAGAAGGAGATATTTTGTTTACTTATCGATGGCATCCGGGACGGGCAGTGGGGCGTAATGCGTTGCAGTTACTGGGATTGATGGGTTACGACAAATTTGTTTTGGAGCAGGCTCGGGATATGGCAGAGCGCTTTGACCGAACCGGAATTTGGAGTGTATATGATGAAAGTTAAGATTTTTACCGATGGAGCAGCCAGAGGTAACCCGGACGGACCCGGTGGATACGGTGCTGTTATCCAATATGTGGACCCTAAGGGAGTTCTTCATGAAAAAGAACTGTCTGGAGGTTATAAAAAAACCACAAACAATCGAATGGAACTTATGGCGGTGATCGCAGCTTTGGAAGCGCTGAATCGTCCTTGTCAGGTAGAATTATATTCAGATTCTTCCTATGTGATCAAAGCCTTTACAGAGCATTGGATCGATGGATGGATCGCTAAAGGCTGGAAGCGTGGAAAGAATGATCCTGTCAAAAATGTAGATCTATGGCAGCGCTTACTGGCAGCTAAGATGCCTCATCAAGTGGAGTTTCACTGGGTCAAAGGACATGCCGGTCATCCCGAAAATGAGCGTTGTGATAGATTGGCCACTTCTGCCGCTGATGGCAATGATTTAGCCATTGATCCAGGTGTAGAACCATAGGCTGCGAGAAGACTAAATAGGGTTACATAGAATAATTATGTATCCTGCATTAAAGTCTTAATTACGAAGAAAGGCAGGTGAGAGCATGAAAAGCAGATTTTACAAGTTTTTAGTTATGTTGATGACTGTTATCGCTATTGGATGTGGCGTTACCATGCTCAACCTGACTATGCAGGAAAAAGCTACAGGAGAGAAAGTGTCTTTTCGCCCTTATGCTAATACAAACCAACTATATGTGGCAGAAGAGATTCAAGCCACGGTTGCTTGCCCTACGGTACAGATGGAAACGTCTGCTCCTTCCGATTCCCTTCGAGAATCCAGTCAGGAAGTATTTGAGATACCAACAGAAGATACAGTGTTACAACAGACACCATCTGGCGAAAAAGAAATATATTATGCACGACTACAGGATATGGAGATGCTTTATTCCATCCGTATGAATGAAGTTTCTAAAGATACCTTAGCAGCACAGCAAAAGACAGTGGAAGAGCTTTTGGAAATGTGGGACGATGAGTTAAATGCCATCTATCAAAAGCTAAGAAAATCCTTGTCGGACGAGGATTTTCGTACATTGCGCGACGAAGAAAGAGCCTGGATCCGCAATCGCGACACAGCTGCAAAGCGTGCCGCATCCAGGGAAACTTATAGTAACAGTACGCAGAATTTGGCATATACCCTAAGTCTGCTTCAGTGGACAAAAGATCGTGTATATGAGCTGGCGGCAATGTATTATGGAGTATAAAAAAGGATGATATCCTATTTTTGGGATATCATCCTTTTTGCATTCTTGTTATTTGATCAGCGATTACTTGGTGCCGAAGATACGGTCACCGGCATCGCCCAGACCAGGACAAATATAAGCATTTTCGTTCAGCTGACGATCCAGATGACCTACATAGATCTGAATGTCAGGATGAGCATCCTGCAGTCTCTTTAATCCTTCGGGAGCTGCAATGATACACATGAACTTGATGTTCTTGCCGCCATGCTTCTTGATAAAATCAACAGCAGATACAGCAGAGCCACCGGTAGCCAGCATGGGATCTAAAGCTACGATCAAACGCTGATCAATAGGATCAGGAAGCTTACAATAGTACTCATGAGGTTCGTGGGTCTCCTCATCACGATACAGACCGATATGGCCGATCTTTGCGGTAGGAACCAGAGACAAGATGCCGTTTACCATGCCCAGACCTGCGCGCAGAATGGGAACGATAGCCAGTTTCTTGCCAGCGATCATGGGAGTCATGCAAGTTTCAATGGGAGTAGTGATCTCTACGTCCTCCAGAGGAAGATCACGCAAAGCCTCATAGCCCATTAAAGTAGCGATCTCTTCGATCAACTTACGAAATTCGTTGGTGCCTGTATTCTGGTCACGCAGCATGGAGATCTTGTGCTGGATCAGGGGATGATTCATGATAAATACGTTATTGCTCATGATAAATACCGTCCTTCGTTAATATTTATGTGGCAGAGGCCTGTAAGCCACCACATTCTAATAACAATTATACTTGGAAATCAAGAGGAATGCAATGGGGAATTGGTCGAAATAGGTAAAAGAAAAAAGCACTTGCATACGCAAGTGCTTTCTGCCGGCAGTGGGACTTGAACCCACACGTTGTTGCCAACAACAGATTTTGAGTCTGCCTCGTCTGCCATTCCGACATGCCGGCTAACAGATGATACTATATCACATTTTGATGTGGGATGCAAGCACTTTTTTTAATTTACAATAAATATTAATTTAAACACAGAACGTGATTTGTATCTGGCACGGATCTGATCAAGCCCTTACCAGATTCCTGGAAGAAAGGATGTGGGGAAGTTTGATCAGGCGGCAGATCCCGGCAGCAATCGCCAGTATTAAACCTGCTGCCAGTGTAAATGCACCAACATATACCACGAGACTCAAGGGATAGGACAATATTTGCTGTACCAACGAGTACACAGGCAAACTTGGAGCACAGTGACGGCTGATAAAGAACATATTAAATGTGTCAGTAGTCAACAATCCGCTATAATATGCGATTTCATTCATGATTACAGCCATAGTGACACAGATCAAAAAGACAGGAAGAGCTTTAAGCAATGTCTTTGGATGAAGTTCTACATGTCCACTTGCCAATAAATATGCACCAATAGCGATCATGGATCCGTGACAAAAAGTGGTCTGAATATTGATGGCTACAGTGGAAGTGAAGATCGTTACCGGATATAACATGACACATACACCGGCAAATACGGCGTATGTGGCCAAATAGGCGCAGAGTGCATCGTGCAAGCGTCCAGAACGGGTTCGTCCGGCCAATAACCCTATGTACATCGGAGTAGAGCAAAATTGCCAGGGAAAAGCATACCATTGATAATCTGCTACGACGGTATCTCCCTGCAACGTGAAGGTATAATTGATCTGCTTGTAAATCTCTAACATGACCACGGTGGCTGCCACCCAAAAAACGATGGATCGGACTCGATGAGAGGAATGTTGTCTGCCATATACACATAACAGAATAGTTGCTAAAATCGTTAGTCCAAGGGTCAATAAATGAAACCAGCCATAGGGCTCAGGTGTTTTCATCTGTGTGTCTAATATCTGAAGTAATGCATGTGATGTTTCCATAAAAACTCCTTTCATGGTGAGGTATTATAACACTACTTTGTTAAGATGTCATTATGTTTACAAGCTTAAAATCTTAAGCTTTCTTTAAGAAACCGGGAAGAAATTCTAAATTCAAGCGATAATGGTTATTTTTCAATGATGTACAATAGAAGACGGATACATATTTCGAGTACTTTATACGTAAGATGGACTAAATAGAACCTTGCGAGGAATGGCAGATTGAACTGGCATGCGATGACAGCACAACAGGTATTAAAGCAACTGCAGGTGCAAAGGGAGAGGGGATTGACACAGGCAGAGGCAGCCGGACGTCTGAGGCAGACAGGAGAAAATCGCCTGCAGGAAGAAAAACACTCATCCATTGTGGCAAAGTTTATTGAACAATGGAAAGACTTTATGATTTTGACATTGATCGGGGCGGCTGTGATCTCCACAGTGGTCTCATTTTTGAATGGTGATAAGGATCTGACGGATCCGATTATTATTTTTGTTATCATCACGGTCAACGCAGTATTAGGCGTAGCACAAGAGACACGGGCTGAAAAATCATTAGATGCCTTGAAGCAAATGTCTGCACCTTCCGCCATGGTCTTACGAGACGGTAAAAAACAAAAAATCGAAGCAAGACAAGTGGTTCCAGGAGACATTGTATTTCTGGAAGCAGGTTCCTTTGTGCCGGCTGACGGACGATTGCTGGAGTCGGTGGACCTAAAAGTGGAGGAGTCTGCTCTTACCGGAGAGTCGCTTCCGGTAGAAAAGCGAGCGAATCCATGCTTAAGAGAAAACACACCGGTAGCAGAGCGTGTCAATATGGCACTAGCCACTACCATTGTGACCAGTGGTCGAGGATGCATGGTAGTTACGGAAACGGCAATGAACACCCAGATAGGCCGTATTGCCGGCTTGTTGATGGAGCACGAATATAAAGAGACTCCACTGCAAAAACGTTTGGCGCAGACCAGTAAGATCCTGGGCATTTTGGCATTGGTTATCTGTGTGGTCATGTTCTTCGTTGGTCTATGGAAAGAACAGCCGCTTTTTGAAATGTTTATGACTTCCGTTAGTTTGGCAGTTGCAGCCATACCTGAGGGATTGCCTGCTATCGTTACGATCTTACTGTCCCAAGGTGTGCAGCGTATGGCGTGTCAAAATGCCGTTGTACGTAAATTACCAGCGGTAGAGACATTGGGGAGTGCAACTGTCATCTGTTCAGATAAGACGGGAACTCTGACGCAAAATCGTATGACCGTTACGGAAATCGCATCTGCATCTGGTCGGGAAAATATTCGGAGCGAATTTGCCAGACAGCTATTAACCTGTGCAACTTTGTGTAACAATACAACGGTTCGAAGAGATGCAAATGGAAGAACCGGATCAAAAAAGGTTATAGGGAAATATACACTTTTAGGAGAACCAACAGAAAAAGCGCTGGTAGAGGCAGCCATGAAATCGGGCCTTGATAAAGGGGAATTGGATCAAAAATATCCGCGGATCAGGGAAATCCCGTTTAACTCCACTGTAAAACAGATGACCACAGAACATCGATGGGGCCAACAAATCATGCGCGTAGTCAAAGGGGCTCCTGATATACTTTTGGGAACGTGTGATCATGTATGGATAGGAAATCGTCAGGAAACAATGACAGAGTCATATCGACAACGATTGCTCTGTCAAAATGAGACCATGGCAGGCGAAGGATTACGTGTCATTGCCGTAGCCAGGGCTATGGGTTCAGAACCCTTGTGCCTGTTAGGGCTGATCGGTATGATGGATCCACCCAGACCAGAGGTAGAAGAGGCCGTACATACTTGTAAAGAAGCAGGGATTCGTCCGGTAATGATCACAGGAGATCATCCTGCCACAGCAGCGGCGATAGCTCGAAAGCTAGGAATATTAAAGGAAAACAAAGTAGATCAAATTTTGACCGGTCAGCAGCTGGAATCTATGACTCAGACGGATCTGGTATCGATTGCTCCCAATATCGCTGTCTATGCCCGGGTTTCACCAGAACATAAGGTACGTATCGTAAAAGCGCTGCAGGATTCGCATCAAGTGGTGGCCATGACGGGTGATGGTGTCAATGACGCGCCTGCTCTAAAGTCGGCGGATATCGGCTGTGCTATGGGACGTGGCGGTACCGATGTGGCAAAGAATTCTGCGGATATGATTTTGATGGATGATAATTTCTCTACCATCGTAGCGGCAGTAAAAGAAGGACGGATCATCTATGACAATATTCGTAAGACTATTCATTTTCTTCTTTCCAGCAATATCGGCGAGATCCTAACGATCTTTTTGGCGATCATTATGGGATATTCGTCTCCACTTTTGCCGGTACAGCTTTTGTGGATGAATCTTGTGACAGACTCTCTGCCAGCCATTGCCCTTGGAAGAGAAAAAGGAGATGCTGATATTATGAGACGTCCTCCTATTGCCAGAGAAAAAGGTGTTTTTTCCGATGGACTGGCAACGCAGATGGCTGTGGAAGGGCTTGTGATTGGAATGTTGGCGTTGATAGCGTTTCTTTTGGGAAATCGTATATACGGACTATTTATGGCCAGAACCATGACGTTTTCGGTACTGAGTCTGTCTCAGCTGTTTCATGTCTTTAATGTACGCAGCAAGGAGTCTCTATTTCGGATCGGCTGGTTTAGTAACCGTAGTTTGACCATAGCATTTCTTCTGTGTTTGGGATTGCAAGTAGTGGTAGTGATGATCCCTTCTTTAGCGAATATCTTTCAGGTAGTTCCTATGGATCGGACACAATGGTTCATGGTCATGGGACTCAGCGTGGCGCCCATCCCTATCATAGAAATACAAAAATGCATCAACCGAATACGAAATTAAGCATTGAGAAGGAGGCGAAAGGAGTAAAAGCAGATGAAGGAACTGATGATCGTGTTGGTGGAACGATGGGGGTATCTTGGTATTATGTTTTTGATCGCGGTAGAAAATATTTTTCCTCCGATCCCTTCGGAAGTAATTTTGACCTTTGGTGGCTTTCTGACCACGTATACTTCTTTGGGAAAATGGGGCGTGATATGGGCGGCCACAGCAGGATCATTGATAGGTGCCTTGATTCTGTATAGTGTTGGCAGGATCTGCTCGGCAGAAAGGCTGGAGCGATTACTGGATGGAAAAGTAGGAAAGATCCTTCATTTTGAAGGCAGTGAAGTTCACAGTGCCTTTCAGTGGTTTAATGAAAAAGGAAAAGGTACGGTTTTGGTATGCCGTTGTATCCCAATCTTGCGCAGTCTGATCTCGATCCCTGCAGGTATGGCAGGAATGAGTATGACGATTTTTCTGCCATTTACCATCTTGGGTTCCTTTCTCTGGAATATGATATTGGTCAATCTGGGGATCGTAGCCGGTGGTGCTTGGGAGCAGGCGGTGGAGAAGATGGGGATCTATGGCCAGATCGTCAGCTGGGGAATGGTTGTTGGAGTCATGGTAGCCACTGGATTTTTGATGAAGCATTTTAAAAAGAAGATGACGAAAGTCTAGCAAAGACCATGTATTGTCATATGGTTGAATATTTGATATAGTAAAAGTAAGTGATACTACTTACAAGATACTCTTATCAATATAGTGGCGCAAAGGAGGAATACATAAATGGAACGGTATTTGATCGTAGTGGATATGCAAAAGGATTTTATCGATGGAAGTTTGGGTACCGCAGAAGCAGTGTCTATTGTAGAGGCGGTCAACCGGTTGGTGGAATCTTGGGAAGGCCCTGTGGCCTTTACCCGTGACACTCATTTTGAGAACTATATGGAGACTCAGGAAGGCCGTAATCTGCCGGTTCCTCACTGCATCTATGGTACAGAAGGCTGGCAGCTGGAAAAAGGCTTACAGGCCCAATGTGACGCTCGTAAGAGCATTATTTTCGATAAACCCACCTTTGGAAGTACGGAACTCAGTGCTTTTCTCGCCAAAAAACACGAAGAAGATCCTATTGATGAAATCGTGTTAGTAGGCCTGTGTACTGATATCTGTGTGATTTCCAATGCGTTACTGGCAAAAGCTACTTTGCCGGAGGTCCCTGTAGCGGTGGTCGCTGAATGCTGTGCCGGTGTTACTCCCGAGTCTCATAGCAGAGCGCTGGAAGCTATGAAAATGTGCCAAATCAATGTGAAATAGTTTAAGAAATCATATTTTTTGAAATCTTAATTTTAGAAACTGACTGGGTCTTGACCAAAGAGGAGGGTATGTTCTATGCTGCAGATCATGGATTTATCAAAAAGCTACAAAAAGACACTGGCCGTAGATCGGGTCAGTTTTACTGTGCCGGATGGTCAGGTGGGTATTCTATTGGGGCCTAATGGTGCCGGTAAATCCACTATTATCAAAAGTATCGCCGGCTTGCTGCGTTATGATGGAGCCATCATGATTCAGGGCATTCCTTCTCGAGAAATTGCAGCAAAAAAGATCTTTGGCTATGTTCCGGAGATTCCGGCTCTCTTTGATGCCTTGACTGTTAGAGAACATATAGAGTATATTCGTCGCGCATATGACAGTGATATTACTGAAGAGGAGATCCAGGCTCTGTTTCGTCGATTTGAACTGGATGATAAACAGGATAAACTGGGTAATGAGTTAAGTAAAGGTATGATGCAGAAAGTCAGCATTTGCTGTGCGTTGGCTGTAAAGCCCAAAGTCATCCTGTTGGATGAGCCAATGGTGGGGTTGGATCCTCAGGCCATCAAAGAATTGAAAGAAGTGGTGTTGGAATTGCGTAATCAGGGCATCACTGTGCTGATCAGTACGCATATGTTGGAGATGGTCAAGGAACTATGGGATATCGTGTTTATCATGGATAAAGGACGTATCCGCGCCACATATACCCGTGAACAGGCAGGAAACCAGGATCTGGATGCCATTTTCTTTGGGATCACGCGAGGCAATGCAGGAGAGAAAGCAGAGTCTGGAATACTGGAACCTATGCAGGAGAGTACACGAGAAAGCGCAGGTAACTGACTATGAAAGCGCTGTTATATGTATCGATCCGTAGTTTTATTAACCGCATGAAGATGCGGCTGCGTAAGCCGCTGACTTATGTGGGGATTGTGTTTTGGGTACTGTACGGCCTGATGATGTTGAATTCTTTCGATATTATATTTTCTGAGGCCGGCAATATGACGGGCCCGGAAGGTTATGCTGTAGTGTTATCCTTCTTTATAGTATGGTCCATCCCCATGAATTTGCTTGCTTATGCCCGTAAGAGAGGTCTGGCATTTAAGCACAGTGATATTCATTATGTATTTTCTGCCCCGATCAGCCCTAAAGGGATCCTTTTGTATGCGCAAAGCAAGACCTTGCTTGCTGGCTTTTTGCTGAATCTCTTTATATCCATTGGTGGAGTTGTATGGTTTCATATATCGCCAGTGAAGATGCTGTTATTCTTCCTGGTGTCTTTTGTGGTGGAAACGATTTTTGAAGGATGCCTCATGCTGATCGTCTTTGGCAATGAGTTTTTAGGGGAAACAGGTACCAAGGTGTTGCGAGGCTTTATTTGGGCCTGTGTCATTGCCATGGGAGCATTGCTGTTAAGTCAGATGTTTACTAAGCCTATCGCATTGTCTTTGATCCGAGAAACGCTGGCTCATCCACTGATGCAGTTGATCCCTGTGATCGGTTGGAATATCGCTTTCGTTCGTTTGTTGTTGATTGGTCCGAATACTTTGAATCTGATTTGTGCAGGGATGTATCTGATTTCTGCTGTGGCTGCTGTATTGGTGGCGTTGCGTATGAAGTGTACCGGTCAGTATTTTGAAGATGCCATGACCTTTGCTGATGAGTACGAAGAGGCACTTAAACGCAATAAGCGCGGCAATTCTATGGAAAAAGCCTCCAAAAAGAAGAAATTTAAGGAAGCCCAGGTGAAGTACCGTGGTACAGGAGCTAAGGCTATCTTTTATCGTCAGTTGCTGGAATATAAAAAGAGCCGTTTCTTTGTGTTGAATTATCTTAGTTTTATTATGATCGGTATCAGTGTGATCGCATCGATCGCCACGGCATTAGGTGTTTTCTCTTTTGATGAGATGGCTACCGGTGGGGCACAGGTATTCATCCTGCCAGGAATCAGTGCTTACATTACCTTTATTTTCAGTTCTACAGCAACCAAATGGACCAAAGAACTACAGAATCCCTACACATTCCTAATGCCAGATACAACTCTGCGTAAGATGTGGTATAGCACAGCCATGGAGCATCTAAAGGCAATCATAGATGGATGTCTATTGTGCGTACCTTTAGGAGTATTGATGGGTTTATCGATCATCCAGATCCTGCTTTGCGTGCTGATCTATGTGTGTCTACAAGCCAACCGTCTATATGTAGGTATGGTCTGCGACGGCATCCTGGCACCTCTGTTTGGTGCTGCCATGTTGTCGTTGACTCGATTACTGATCCAGGGATTTATCATGACCATTGGTATTATTGGAGCAGTGATCGGTGCTGTATTAGGTGGCCCTGAGGTTGGTTTTGTTGTACTGATCGTTATCGCCTTCATATTTGCTGTAGGGTTGGCATTGCTTGGTTCTATTATGTTTGGAAGAATGGAAAGTCTGGAGAATTATTGAAAAGGAGCCCTTTGTATGTCTAAGATTTTGGTTTCCGGTTTGATCAATACAGAAACAACGGTCCAAGTACGCCAGTTTCCTATTCCCTATTATCCTATCGATTACCCTTTCTTTGGGATAAATACAGCGGTATCCGGAGTGGCATATAATATCGCCAAAGCACTGACTACCCTTGGGGATCAGGTGATTCTAACCTCCATGATAGGAGAGGATTTTTCAGCGGAATATATTAAACAGGAACTCACAGATGCTGGGA
This sequence comes from Lachnospiraceae bacterium, assembly GCA_017537225.1. Lineage (GTDB taxonomy): Bacteria > Bacillota > Clostridia > Lachnospirales > Lachnospiraceae > RGIG7193. The sequence continues at coordinate 9,530 of JAFYLG010000071.1, read as the reverse complement.
TCTCTATAGATGGTATTAAACCTTGCCTGACTTCTACGCCCAGTTCAGTGGTTCTCTATGATGAAGGAGGTAAGCGGCAGATCTACTGTGACTTAAAAGACATTCAGGAGGCATCCTACGGCTTTACAGAGGACGTCTGTCAGAATGCCGAGATTGTCATAGCCTGCAATATCAATTTTAATCGTCCGTTGCTGCATGCAGCAAAAAACGCAGGTAAAATCATTGCAACAGATGTCCATGTATTGACTGATATGTGGGATGGTTACAACAGAGAGTTTATGGAATATGCCGACATATTGTTTCTCAGCGATGAAGGGATCGGTGAATGGTACCAAGACTTTATGTGGCTGTTGGTACATACATACAATCATCAAATCATAGTGTTAGGACGCGGCAACAAAGGGGCTGCGATGTACCTGCGAGAAGAGAATCGTATTGTAGAATTGCCTGCCGTAAGAGTAGGGGAGATCGTTAATACGGTAGGTGCCGGTGATGCTTTGTTTAGTTCCTTTATTCACTATTACGCCAAGGGTATGCATCCATTGAAAGCTCTTCACAGAGCCCAGATTTTTGCTTCTGCCAAAATCGGTGCCAATGGAGCATCTAAAGGTTTTGTGACAGAAGAACAGATTGAAAAGATTGCGATTAGTTTACAGAAGAATATTATGTAGCCATTCATAGTGCTGGATTGTTTTTTAATAGGTGTGTGCACAAAATGAGAATGAAGTACAATGCCTTGCGCAGACAGATTTTATAAGTGAATATAGATGAAAATGAATGTATTTATATGTAAATGAGTGCAATATTGCTGCTCTTATTACTTAAAATATAGAATCAACTACAGATATTATTGAAAACAAGATATTCTGTTTTGAGAAGACGAAATTGACAGATCTATGAGGTGTGCTATAATATATCTGCGGATATATTATAAGATTCTGTTCATACACATAAGAAATTTCCAGGAGAACAGGTAAATACTATGGCAAGAAAACAAAGTATTTCCAAAGAGTCGTTATTAGATCAGGCCGTAAAAATTGCAGAAGAGCAGGGAATTCTGGCAGTTACCTCCCGCAGCGTGGCTCAGGCTGCAGGTTGCTCTATACAACCGGTATTCAGCCACTTTCCTACCATGGAAGAACTGCGTAAGCAGACATTTTTACATGCCTGTCAAATCGTTGAAAGAGAATATATGGACGATCTCCAGCAGGAAGAAGACGGATTTGACAGCACGATCCGTCGGATCCTGGGATTGGCTCGTACCAAACCTAATCTCTATAAGCTTTGCTATCTTTCGGGCAATGATTATAGTGTGGGGCCAGAGAACCCGGCTATGGCATTCCAGAGCAATCGTATGTTTCTGCAGAAATTGCAAGCGGAGAGCGGGCTGGATATCTATACATGCCAGAATATATTTATGCGATCTCTAATGATGATTTACGGAATCGCTACCATGATCTGTGTCAATGGCATAGAATGCAGCGATGATATGGCTCGCGAGATGATCCATAGAACGTTGGAGGACATGATATTTGCCGCATCGGCAAAGAATATCACATGATATATAATTAATCATACATAAATGCAGCAAGTGATGCAGAAATGTTCTACTGATAGATCAGGAACCATCCGGCAGCTTATTTATTACAAAATGCAACATTTCAAACATTAGAATATTGACATCATTTTGTAGGTTTGCTACAATATCATTAGACAATATCGTTTAATGATATTGTAGTTTTTTGTTTGATCAGGAGGTATTCTATGCCGAAGAAACCCTTGGAAAACCTAACAGAATCTATGTTTTATGTTTTGATGGCCTTTGGTCGCGGTCCTATGTGTGGGATTCAGGTCGTTGAGTTTATCGAAGAGCGTACTGCAGGCCGAATTCAAATGGGACCTGCCACCTTGTATACTATTTTAGGTAAGTTTGAGCAGGAAAATTACATTGAAGAGGTGTCTGTAGAAGGCCGTAAGCGTACTTACCAAATCACCAGTCGTGGCATGATTGCTTATCGCGAAGAGGTGGAGAGGCTGCAACGATGTGTAGCAGATGCTACGGCAGAGATGACTGCTCGTCTATACAGTGGTGAATCTCTGAGACAGGAAAGGGGGCTGCAGGTATGCCCTTGCTGAGCAAGAAATACTATCGTTTGGCTCCCTGTCCCTATTATGACGTAGAATCTATGGAGCGTTGGCTTGAGGCAGAGGCCATGGATGGGTATTTTCTGATAGAGGATGGTTTTCTTTTTGGTGTAGGAACCTTTGAAAAAAAAGAGCCATGTCATGTAAGATATCGTCTGGAACCTAAAGAAGTACTGGATTGGTCTGCGGAGAGTCTGTTTCCCAGTGCAGAGGCGAGAGAATTATGTGAAGAGTATGGATGGACCTATATAGCTGACCGAGGAAAATTTTTCATATACCGCAGTGAAACCGACGTAGCCCGAGAGATGAACACTGATCCCAAAGTACAAGCCCTGGCGCTGAAGCCTATGTGGGATCATGCTAATAATCAGTTTTGGGGATCGCTGTTTTGGATCGTTGGATATCCCGCGATCCGTTATCTGACCGGACGGCAATCTCTACTGCGAATATGTATTGATATGGGTACCTGGCTGTTTATTTTAGGTCTGGCTATTGGCTTATGGTTATTGATCCGGTCCGTAATTCGCTTGTCCTATATCGCAAGGCGGCGCCGTCAATTGAGCCGAGGAGAATCCATGTCAGTAGAGAGAAGAGCATGGACGCAAGAGGAGTTTTCGCAGGTATTGCGTAAAAAGCGTAGAACCTACTGGTTAAGTCATTTTGTTTATATGTTGCTGATCATAGTGTGGACCTGCTGTGTGTTTCGAGGCTGCGCCAAAGAACTGGAGTATGCAGATCAGATTCCACTGGATGAATATGTATCTACATACCGTAAAGAGTATGTTTTAAAGCATGGTGACGAGCCTGAATATATTTTTCCATTTGCGGATATGGTAGAGCTGGTGGAGAGAAGTCTGGGAGATGAGTCCTTATCTTTTGTAGAATCCGGCATGTATCCCGGTCGGATGAACTATGTCAATGCTAAAAAGGATTTACTAGCTTCCACAGTGATCCGTTTCAACCAAAACGGAAGTGTTGCGTTACCTGATGGACGTAAAATGGAGGCCATACTGTATGTAGATTACTATGACACCACCATGCCCTGGGTAGCAAAAGTATTGGTCTGGGAATATCTAAAAGAAGGCCAGATCAACAAACACTACAGCGAGATATCCTTGCCTGAGTTGCCGGTAGATGAGGCATATTGTTTTATGGCATATTCTCCAACATTGACCCTGCGTAAGGAAGATGTTGTCATGGTCGTGGAGTTGGTGCAGTTTCATTACGATGAAAATGATTATACTTTGGATCCTTCACAATGGGCGATGATCTTTGCAGAAAGCATGAGATATCAGTAAAACATATGAGAAAAATATAGAAGATAGATGAATGCAAAAGAAAAAGAAGGAAAATAGTAGAAATCGAACAGTATTACAAAGCAAAATATTGAAGTAGAATATCAAAAAAACGTAAGGAGAAAATTACTATGTTTGATTATCGCATTTTGTTGCAGCGATGTCTTCTGGGCTTTTTAGTACTATGTGCCATGTCGTTGGTTGGCTGTAGCGTAAACACAAAGGAAACGGAAGAGGAAACGATGAAGAAGAATAAATATTGTCAGATAACTATGACAGAAGCTGTGGAGATGATGAAGACAGAAACAAATTATATCATCCTGGATGCCCGCACCCACGAGGAATATAACGAAGGACATATTCCCGGAGCCATCTGTATTCCCAACGAAACCATTGGTTCAGGGGATCTTTCTGCACTGCCCGATAAAGATCAATTAATTCTGGTATATTGTCGAAGCGGCAATCGCAGCAAGCAGGCTTCCGAAAAATTGGTGTTGCTGGGCTATACCAATATAGTTGAATTTGGTGGCATTCGGGATTGGACCGGAGATATCGTAACCAACTAAATCCTATGGCATTGTATATCTCGGGATATTTTATTGAAACCAGAAGTTTAACCTGAATTTCACACGAATTCTATTGTGTTCTTTCAGGAACTCCATTACAATTACTTCATAAGGAGGGTTCGAAATGCTGACTTATGACGAAATCACAAAAAGCGAAGCCATTAAAACATATATTATCCGGGCAGATGAGTCCTTGGGGGCTTTGGGGTATACCGAGCATAGTTTTGCTCATGTATTGCATGTAGCAGAAACAGCGGGCTATATTTTAAAAACTATGGGCTATGATGAACGTACTGTAGAACTGGCAAAAATTGCAGGTTATCTTCACGATATCGGTAATTTGGTCAACCGTAAGGATCATGCCCAATCCGGAGCTGTAATGGCATGGAGCATTTTAAATGACATGGGATGCGATCCTGCGGAGATGGCTACCATAGTCACCGCCATTGGCAACCACGATGAAGGGACAGGCGTTCCTGTAAACACCGTTGCTGCTGCTATGATCCTTGCGGATAAAGCCGATGTAAGAAGATCTCGCGTTCGCAACACAGATATCTCCAAGTTTGATATCCATGACAGAGTAAACTATTCTGTAACAAAGTCGGTTTTGAAGATCAACGAAGAGAAAACTCTCGTAAAATTAAAACTGTCCGTTGATACAAGATTCGGTTCGGTTATGGATTACTTCGAAATCTTTATGACGCGAATGGTTCTATGCCGTAAGGCGGCAGAAAAACTGGGCTTACAGTTTAAATTAATCATCAATGAGCAGCAGCTGATTTGATGTCAATGGAGTTACACTCCAATATACTCAAGCGCAGTGCGCAGGAAGGGGTTCTTTATGAAGTTTAAAATGATCCATGAAAATTACAATGTTACCGATTTAAGCAAATCCATGACATTCTATGAAAAAGCCTTAGGTCTGAGGGAAGTAAGACGCATTACCGGTGAAGGTTTTATCATCGTATATCTGGGCGACGAGAGTGGCGCTTTTGAGTTAGAGCTGACATGGGTAGAGGGACATCCCCAGCCCTACAACTTAGGCGAATGTGAATTCCATCTGGCCTTTGAAGCCGATGACTTTGAGGCTGCGCATAAACTTCATGAAGAGATGGGCTGTATCTGCTATGAGAATCCTGCAATGGGTATCTATTTTATCGTGGATCCCGATGGATATTGGCTGGAAGTAGTTCCTTCAAAAAAATGACAAACTTCTTCTACGTGATACTGTTTCAATGAAAAATATAAGCTTCTGATGGGTAGGATTTTATCCATCAGAAGCTTTTTTGTTATGATCTAATCAGGTTCGATTTCGTGATAATTCTATAATTCTATTATTCTACTAGCTTCAACTTTTTAGCTAAATGTAACGGCTTTAAATATTCCAGGGCATCTTCGGAATATCGGCCTACAATATCCTGCAGACGTTCTTCTACCGATACCACATTTCCTTTGGAGTCCACAGTCAGATCTGCTTCATTCAAAATAGATAAGAATAGCGTCTGTTCCGCATCCGGATCGCCATGTAGAAGGATCTCAGGCAGTTCAATTCCCAGCGTCTCTTTTACTAATGACATACCTTTTTCCGGATGTTCTAAGTTGTACTCACTAAACTCATATCCAACATCATGCAAAAATCCGATCATAAACGCCTTTCTGCAATCTGTTTCCTCCAAATGATATTTGCTTTTTGCAATATGATAACACTGTCTTGCAACGGATAAGATATGCTGCATTCTATCATTAGAAATCCCTACCATATCGCTTCCTCCTTGAAGTATTTGATTATGACGATCTCTATTGGAATTATATCAACAATAACCCGCAAATGCAAGATTCTATACTGTTAGGTATCTTAACAATAGAAGTAAATCAGTTGACTAATTCAAAATAGTTCTAAGTTTAGTCGGCATTGTATTCCCCCATAATTCATGTTATAATAACCCAAACGAAAGTGAGGACAAATTATGATAAAAGTACTTTTCATCTGCCACGGCAACATATGCCGTTCCACTATGGCTCAGTCAGTTCTGACCTATCTGGTCAAACAGCGCCATATTGAAGATCTATTTTATATCGATTCTGCGGCTACCAGCCGCGAGGAAATCGGCTGTGGTCCTCACCATGGCACCGTGACTAAATTGCGTCAGGTAGGAATTCCTGTCGTCCCGCATCGTGCAGTACAAATGACCCGCCAGGATTACGAAACATATGATTATCTGATCGGCATGGACACTATGAATATGCGAAACATGCAGCGTATGATAGGCGGCGATCCAGATGCAAAGATGCATAAATTGCTATCCTTTACGCAGAGAGGCGGAGATGTACTGGATCCCTGGTACACCGGCAATTTTGATTATACTTATCGTGATGTATTGGAAGGCTGTGAAGCTTTTCTGCAATATTTGGGTTACTAATGTATCAGAAAGGAGGCATTCATGCGCCTGAAAAACTTTTTACTTGTGGTAGAAGATATTCAGCGTTCCAAAGCTTTTTACAAAGAATTCTTTGGGCTGGATGTGATCACTGATTTTGATACCAATGTAATCCTCACCGGTGGTCTGGTACTGCAGCAGCAGGATGTATGGGAGCAGCTGATCGGTCAAAAAACTGTCTATGGTGGACATACCATGGAACTGTATTTTGAGACTACGGATATGGAGGGATTCTTGTATAAGTTACAAAAGTCAGGCCAGACGATCCACTGGCTCAATCCGCCAGTAGAAGACCCTGAGGCAAGTGAGACCAGTGAAATGGCAAGTCGTCAGGTGGTTCGTCTTTACGATCCCGATGGACATGTCATTGAGGTGGCTGGCTATTGATTCCATAGGATATTTGAAACAGGAGAGTGACCCGTGGTCGTTCTCCTGTTTTTCTTGTAAATTTCCCTAAAATGAGGTATACTGTTCTTGTTTAAAAAAACATTTTCGGCTGTGCAGATTAACTTTTTTCAAGTAGATATCTGCAGAGCCTATTTCCCTTGTCTAAGACGCATTTATCATTGCGTTTAACACTGAGAAAGGAGCCTTCTATGCATTGTCGTACGTTTGAATCCAAGATCCCTGCTTATATCGCCGGACAGCTAAATATGGAAGAAATGCAGGAGTTTTTGGAGCACCTGGATTCATGCAGAGAATGCTATGACGAACTGGAGATTACTTACTCGGTAATGCAGGGTATCCGTCAGCTGGACAGCGAGGATGGCGATACCACGGCTAAGGACCTGGAACTGTCTTTGGATCGCAGTATTTATTTTTCTCAGGATCGTGTTCAAAAATGGACCACGCGCCTGGTGATCAAATATGCATTAAATACCGCAGCATTTTGGAGTGTATTGATGACGCTGTGGTTTCAGTTTCGATTTTGGATCGAGGGGATATAGGAGGTTATTATGAGCGAAAAAATCGTACTGATGGACGGTTACAGTATTTTGAACCGTGCCTTTTATGGGATTCCTGAGCTTACCAATTCTGCCGGTCTGCACACCAATGCAGTATACGGTTTTTGCAATATTATGCTGAAGATTTTGGAAGAAGAGCAGCCCCAGTACCTGGCTGTTGCTTTTGATGTAAAAGCTCCAACCTTCCGTCATCAGATGTATCCGGAGTATAAGGGCACCCGCAAGCCCATGCCTAAGGAACTTCATGAGCAGGTTCCTTTGATGAAAGAGATGTTGCATGCCATGGGTATTCCCACTGTAGAGCAGGCCGGCATGGAGGCAGATGATATCATCGGTACTTTGTCTGTGAGCTGCAAAAATCAGGGAATGGATGTTGTGGTAGTATCCGGCGATCGCGACCTGCTGCAGCTGGCCGATGAACATGTGCTGATCCGTATCCCTAAAACCAAGCGTACCGGTACCATCATTGAGAATTATTATCCTGATGACGTAGTGGCACTTTACGGTGTAGGCCCCAAAGAATTTATCGATGTAAAAGCTCTCATGGGCGATACTTCGGACAATATCCCCGGCGTACCCAGCATCGGCGAAAAAACAGCTACGGCTATCATCGCTACCTATCATTCCATCGAAAATGCCTACCAGCATTTGGATGAAATCAAGCCTCCTCGTGCGCAAAAGGCTTTGGGAGAGCACTATGAGCTGGCACAACTGTCTAAGGTGCTGGCGACCATCAAACTGGACTGTGAGCTTGGCTTTACTACCGAAGACGCCCGTCTTGGCGAACTGTATACGCCTGAGGCTTATGAAATGTGCAAGAAATTAGAATTTAAATCCTTGTTAAATAAATTCCCGGATATGCAGTCACAGGCTCCTAAAGCCGCCCAAGTTCATGTGGTTTTTGATATGAAGGAGGCAGATAAGCTGTTTGCAAAAGCTGTGAAGGCTGATGTTATCAGCTTAGCCTTAGAATCAAAAGAAGTTGAGACCGATAAAGATGTCGAAGAAGAAGCGCTTGGTCAAATGTCTCTGTTTGATATGTGGAATATCTCTGATACAGAGCCAGAGACTACGTCTGTCCTGCAGCTAAATTGTGTTGCGCTTGCTTTTGACGAAGAAAACACTTATGTGATCCAGATCCATGGTCGCAAGGATTCTGACCATATAAAAGAAAAGATAGCGGATTTACTCAACCATGCTCGTGGTAAGGTGGCATTCCTGAATGTAAAGGCCGCTCTCAAAGTGCTGGATATTCCTGAGAATTCTATGATCTGGGATACCGGTATCGCTGCTTACCTGTTAAATCCTTTGAAAAATAGCTATGATTATGACGATCTGGCCCGCGATTATCTGGGGGAGACTGTTCCTTCTCGAGCTGACTTGCTGGGCAAGTCTGCCGGCAAGCTGGACGACGAGGGGAGAACCAAGCGTCAAATGACGATCCTGGCCGAAGAAGCCCGTATTTGCCGTCAGTCGATAGCGCCTTTACAGGCAGCGTTGACGGAAACAGAGATGTACGATCTCTATCGCAACATCGAAATGCCTCTGGTATATTCACTGGATCGTATGGAGAAGGAAGGTATCCGCGTGGAGGCTCAGGAGCTGGAGGAGTATGGTGCTCGTCTGGCAGGTCAGATCGAAGTGCTGGAAAAGACCATCTATGAGATGACCGGCGAAACCTTTAATATCAACTCTCCCAAACAGCTGGGCGAGATCCTGTTTGAAAAAATGAATCTACCCGGTGGCAAGAAGACCAAAACAGGTTACAGCACTGCCGCCGATGTGCTGGAAAAACTGGCTCCTGATGTGCCGGTCATCGCCCGCATCCTGGAATATCGCCAGCTGACCAAATTGAAATCCACCTATGCCGACGGTCTGGCAGCCTTTATTGGGCCCGATGGCCGTATCCATGGTACCTTTAATCAGACTATTACTGCTACCGGACGTATCAGCAGTACTGAGCCTAATCTGCAGAACATTCCTGTCCGTATGGAACTGGGACGTGAGATCCGCAAGGTATTTGTGCCTAAGGATGGCTGTGTCTTTGTGGATGCAGACTACAGCCAGATCGAGCTACGTGTGCTGGCCCATATGTCCGGTGACCGGGGACTGATTGATGCC
>JAFYLG010000070.1 GCA_017537225.1 Lachnospiraceae bacterium | reverse complement strand
CATGCGCTCGGTACACTTCAAACCGTCGCCTACGCATCCCATATCCACGGAGATGGCTTCGGTGATGCCGGCAGGTACGGAGGAAGAACCGCCGTGGCCTACTTCCTCGTAGACGGTGATATGGTTCCAAACGCGACGGGCAGGAGTGATATTTTCGTCTTTCAGATACTTGGCATAACCCAGCAGGATGGCAACGCTCAGTTTGTCATCCAGGAAACGGCTCTTGATATAGCCTGATTTGGTGATGACGGTGCGGGGGTCAAAGGCCACATAGTCGCCGTTCATAATCCCCAGTTTCTCGGCGTCGTCGCGACTCTTGACATCCTCATCCAGGACGATCTCCACGGTACTCCAGCTGCGACCGGCAGAGGTATAGTCGCCGTTGACATGGACGGAAGCGTTGGCCAGCTGGCAGGTACCTTCGTAGGTGCCGTTGAAACGGGTGATGACGCGTACATTTTCTGCCTCTGCGTTGTTAGGGTTCATGCCGCCGATGGGGGACAGGCGCAGGCGACCATTGCCTTTGATCTCGGCGATCACAGCGCCTAACGTATCCAAATGAGCTTCCAGCAGGACACCATTGTTCATATCGGTGCCACCCAGGTCTACCAGGACACCTCCCTTGGTGGTCAGGGTAGGAGCATAGCCTAAACGGGTGTATTCTTCCATGACGTAGTCAGCGGCCTTGCGGCAAAAACCGGAGGGGCTGTCGATGGCCAGGATCTTTTTCAGCTGATCCAAAATATAATCCATATAAGGGGTGGTATTCATGAGAGAGTCCTCCTGTCATATATTAGAAATATGGAAATATCCGCCTATGGCTGGGTGTGCTCCTTGGATGAAGACGAAGCGGCCACGATCGTGATAGGGGGATTTTCTGTCTTCAGTGTAATATAAATACAGAAGAATGACAATAAAAACAGGGAGAATTTTTAAAAAGACTTGCCAGTTTTTGGCGGGCTGTGTAAGATAGTGCTATGAAGAATTTTAGATTTTTAGTTAGTTATGATGGTACAAAATACGATGGGTGGCAGCGTCAGGGTAACACGGACCGCACCATTCAAGGTAAGATCGAGGCGGTGTTATACCGTCTTTTTGATGTGTCTGTAGAGACTCACGGTTCAGGTCGTACCGATGCCGGTGTCCATGCCAGAGGTCAGGTAGCCAATTTTTGGGTGGAGGAGTCTGTGGTAGAAAAGGCGTTGGCAAAGCTGCACAGATCCAGGGAGTCCAGAGGAAATGCCTGGCAGTGCGCTCAGATCCAGTCTTATCTGAATGAATATCTGCCGGAGGATATTTGTGTCCGGGAGTTGACGGTGGTGCCGGAGCGCTTTCACAGTCGCCTTAGCGCTGTGGGAAAGACTTACTGCTATCGTATTCATACGTCCTTGTTAAAACCGGTCTTTGACCGTAAATATGTTTGGTGGCTGCCGGAAACACTGGATGTGGATGCCATGCGACAGGCAGCAGGACTGTTGGTGGGTACCCATGACTTTATGTCTTTTTGTGGGAATCCCAAGATGAAAAAAAGCACCGTCCGTACGATCAATAAACTGGAGATCCTGGAGGATGATCAGGGTCTTACCATCCGCGCTCACGGCGATGGTTTTTTGCAGAACATGGTGCGGATCCTGACCGGTACGTTGGTGGAAGTGGGGCGCGGCAATGTTGTCCCTCAGGCTATCACGGAGATCCTGGTTGCCAGAAAGAGGGCAGCGGCGGGACCGATGGCACCGGCTCAGGGTTTGTGTCTGGAGAGTGTGGACTATCTTCAGGGAAAGGGTGACCTGTTATGATCAATGTATTGGTAAAGAAATTTGTAAAGAATCATGAAGATATCCAGGACTTGCGGGTGCGCACCGCCTATGGCATGCTATCCGGCGGTGTGGGTATTTTCTGCAATGTATTATTGTTCGCACTGAAACTGGCGGTGGGCCTGGCAGTAAAGTCGTTGTCAGTCATGTCCGATGCCTTTAATAATCTGGCTGATGCAGCCTCCTCGGTCATTGGTTTTGTGGGAGCCAAGCTGGCCAGTCAGCCTGCCGATGAGGAGCATCCCTTTGGCCACGGACGCATGGAATATATTGTGGCTCTGGTGGTAGCCTTTATCGTGGTGGAAGTGGGCCTGTCCCTGTTTAAGAGTTCCATCGACAAGATCCTTCATCCTACGGATATCGCCTTTAGCATGGTCTCTGTAATGATCCTGGCGGCTTCTATTTTGGTGAAGCTATGGCTGGCCTACTTTAACCGTACGCTAGGTGAGAAGATCAATTCCTCTGTGATGAAAGCGACGGCGGCAGACTCTCTGGGCGATGTACTGGCGACTACGGCTACCATCGTGGCGTTGGTGATCTACGGCATCTGGGGCATCAATGTGGATGGCTGGATCGGTCTGGGCGTGTCGGTTGTGGTCATGCTGGCTGGTATCAACATTGCCAAGGATACTCTGGCACCTTTGTTGGGCGAGGCCATCAGCCCGGAAGTGTACGATCAGATCACCTGCTTTGTGGAAGGATATGATGGCGTTGTGGGAACTCACGATCTGCTGGTACATAACTACGGTCCGGGACGCAGCATGGCATCCATTCATGCGGAGGTCCCTAACAATGTGGATATCGAACGTTCTCATGAGATCATTGATCGCATCGAAAAAGATGCCATGACAGTCTTGGGTATGTTTTTGGTGATCCATATGGATCCTATCGCTGTGGATGATCCTCAGGTGGCTCATTATCGTGGGGTGGTGAGCGATGTGATCCGGTCCATGGATCAGCGATGCACAGTCCATGATTTTCGCATGGTCAAAGGAGAACGCCGTACCAATCTGATTTTTGATTTGGTGGTACCCAGAGAGTGGCCTGTGGATCAGGACGAAAAACTGACTCAAAAAGTCAGTCGTTTGGTGCAGGAACGGGAAGCTCAGTGCGTCTGCGTGATCACGGTGGAACGCAGTTTTGTAGCAGTGTCGAAAGAGGTTTCCAACGAGTAAAAACAGTCAAAAAAACACCTGGAAAAAATTTAAAAAAATTTTTAAAAAAAGTGTTGACATTTTTAACGCCTTGGTGTAGAATACTCCTTGCGTTAAGAAATAGGGATATCGCCAAATGGTAAGGCAACGGACTCTGACTCCGTCATTTTAAGGTTCGAATCCTTATATCCCTGCTGAGAAGCCTGGAGATCGAAAGATTTCCAGGTTTTTTCTTTTTCCGGTGTTGATTCTTGAACAACAATCGGTTAAAATACAAGCAACATACACTGGAGTATTGTGGCCACGGATCAGTTTGGAGGCAAGGCTTCAGGATAAGAAAATAAGAATTGAGGGTAATATATGTTAGAATTAGGAAAACGTCAGCCACTGATCATTCATCGTTTGACCGAGATCGGTGCTTATGTAGGAGAAGAAGGATGTCCCGAGGAAGCGGTATTGCTGCCTCGCAAGCAGGTGCCTGCCGGCGCTGCGGTAGGTGATGTGGT
>JAFYLG010000069.1 GCA_017537225.1 Lachnospiraceae bacterium | reverse complement strand
GCCCCAGCTTAGGATCATTCTCCACGGCCAACAGACGCACCGACGACAGACCGATGGGATTGGGACGGAACGGGGAACGGGTGGCAAAGACACCCATATGCTTCTTACCCCCCAGACGAGGAGGATGTACCGTAGGAGACCAGGTATCTCTTACCGCCTCCGAAAACTGCCACAACAGCCACAGATGGCTATAGCCGGTAATGCCCATGAGGGCCGCCGGGTTGCGATACTCCGGCTCAAATACAATAGTAGCTTCCAAGGCATCCACCAGACCACTCTGGCGGGGGATACCAAATTTTTCAGGGAAATCGCTGTGAATGCGAGCGATGATTTTCATACGGTTGCCTCCTGCGCTATATCATTTTGTCCACTGGGACATCCAGACATTCTCCACATGTACTCCTCGGACATTCATTTCCTGTATAAATGCGATCACGTCTGCTTTTTTCCCGGACAGACAGATCTCTCTTGTTTTTACAGCTTCCAACTCTGCTGCATAGTTTCTTAATTCCCGGATTTGTTCCACACCTCTCGTGTATCCAACAGAGCCACCACCGCCAGATGCCATCATATCTTCCCCTCGATCGCTAAAGGGAATTGTCAACGGTTCTAACATAAAGCTATCATTCAAAAGTATATCCAGCTCCTTGATAAATTCATCCCTTAACTCTGCCCCCGTCATTTCTGTGCGGAATTTTTGCTGGGGATCTATGTTGGTTTGCTGATACACACGGATCCCTGCGTCCAAATCATTCAGTCTCTGGTCCACACGAAACCAATGGATCTTGATTCCATCCCTCCATAACATTTCCGGTAACAATGCTTCTTTCAGTGTCACATTGAAGAAAATCACGGCAGAATCCGGCAGCTCTTCCAACTGTGGTATCATCGTTTCCGGTTCTCGAGATGAATCACCGGCAAACCGACCAAACACAAACACAAATCGTCCGCCATCATCCATCTGCCTATTCCACCACTTATCAAAAGCTAAGAAACGAACCAGATTTTCATGGCTTCCTATGTTCAATTTATCCTGTTGGTCAGCCATCTGCAATTCCAGCGTGTGAACTCCAAATCCTCTGTCCTTCACTTCCACATCAAAAATTTCCCGGTAGGGCATAAACACGCTGGCATAGGCATCTAAATACCGTTCCAGTTGACTTTCCTGAGTCGCCGCATCCACGATGACTTTGTCTTTTGCCTTATAATTATAGGTCACTAGCTTCATCACTGGGTGAAGAACACACAGCAACGCGGCGATACACACAGTCAGAACCAACAAAAACCGTCTGACAATGGCTGTGATACGGCGATTGATCTGCTGCTCTAATCGTTTTGTATCCAGTTCCGGAACGGCTGCCTCCTGCGCCACATCCTGCAGAAGATCTTCCACAGAAAACGAAGAACTCTGTCCCTCACCCTGATCCAAAATCTCCTGATGGGATATATCTTGATCCATCATTTTCTTTTTATTCTCTGCCATAACGTTCCTCCATTTTCTGTGCCAACTGCTTACGCGCCCGCGAGCGGATCTTGCGCACATTGTCTGTAGTCAGCTCCAATTGTCGTCCGATCTCCTCATCGCTCAGCCCAAAATACACACTGCTCAGCATGACTTCCTTCGCCGTCAGATTCAGTTCCATCACTGCCTGAAACAAATACCGTTTTTGCTCCTCAGCGATCAGCTGAGCCAGTAATGCCTCTTCCTGTTTGGGATCCGGCACTTGGTCCAAAGGATATCCTGCTTCAGAGACTAATCGTTTGCGACGCTGAAACAGATTGTAATACTCATTCTGTAACACTTTGGTCAGCCAATATCGAATACTGCCCCCTTCCTCATAGCTTAAAAACGCCTTGAGAAAGGTACTTTGAACCAAATCCTCCGCATCATCCCGATTGCGGCAGAGGGACAGAGCATAGAGATACAACGGTCGATAAAACTGCTCATATATGGACTTCCACACATCATGTTCCATCAGCTCTATCCACCTCCCTTCACTCTTATAACAACGGACGACGGATTTTGTGACAAAAAGAAAAACGTTTTATGATAAAAAAGGAGATCCGAGGACAGACCTCGCATCTCCCTAAAACTATTGTACTCGGTTTTCGTCAGTGAAGCAACCTTTTTTAAATCATCCCCAACAACCTCATACCGATGAGATTGATAGCCACATTGGCACACATATGCATCAGCCAGGACACCCAGATCCGTCCCCGCTTTTCATCCAACCAGTCAAAAAACAGTCCACAGACAAACAATGCCACCAACATCAGCACAAATAAAATCGGCGATACCCAACCGTCCACGATAGCAGCATGATAAAGAGAAAAGGCTGCCCCACTGACGATATAAGCAAACTTGCGGGAGGACACCCGACATAACTGCAAAAAGGCAAAACCGCGAAAGAAGATCTCCTCCATCAAGGAATTGCACAGAGCGATCCAGGAGCCTACATAGAGGAAATTATCAGCGGTAATTCCACCATTGGACGCCATAGCTGCCGGGATGGCAGACAGATCCAAATAGGGCGCCAGCAAGGCATAGCCTCCTAAAATCACCGCCATAGTACCTGCTCCCAGCCCCAGTCCCAAAGTCAGTGCCTTTCGATCCAGCTGGAATACAGTGAGAAACTCTTTCAAAGATACTGTCGCAACTCTATGTTCCGTCTCTGCTACATTCTCCTTTTGCTGCAGAACTTGCCGATCCTCTTCCTTCTTTCTGCCCAGCCACCAGGTACATACCAGAGGAACCACAAAAAACAACAGCACTTTGATCCCCGCTTTCACCCCGTAGGCAGGCTTCCAATAGCCGTCCACCAAGGCCAGAAGTCCACAGCAGAGGATCACTACGATGCAAATAACCATTCGATTTTTTCTATCTACAGTAATTTTGTCTCTCATAGGCACCTCCTTTTAGTGTAGTTTTACACCTTTTTGTTTGTTTTTGCAATATCACGCCCAAAAAAAGACATGATTTTTTCACAGGTGCCTTCATTGACGAGTGATCTGTCCCGTGGTATTATATTGGACGCAGAAATCTCTCTCCACCTCTGTGACAACAGATTTTTCAGAAAGACATTCTGCCAGATCAACATAGTAACCTTTTTCACCGAAAGGACTCTCATATGCAAAAAAACAGTGACTTTTTAGGAACAGCGCCCCTGGGGCGTCTTATGTTTCAGCTGGCCCTGCCTACCATCGCAGCCCAGCTGATCAATATGCTTTATAACATCGTAGACCGCATCTACATCGGCCATATGCCGGAGATCGGTGACTTAGCTCTGACCGGTGTGGGTGTATGTATGCCCCTGATTATGGTGGTGTCTGCCTTTGCGGCGCTGATCAGTGCCGGCGGCGCTCCCAGGGCCTCCATCTTCTTAGGACAGGGCGACCACGAATCCGCCGAGCGGACTATGGGCAGCTGCTTTAGTCTGCAGGTCATCGTATCGGTGATCCTGACTGTAGTTCTGCTGTTGGGTAACCGTTTCTTTCTCATGGCCTTTGGCGGCAGCGAAAATACCATCGGTTTTGCCACCGACTACATGGGCATCTATGCTCTGGGTACCATCTTTGTTCAGCTGACTCTGGGTATGAATGCCTACATCACCGCTCAGGGCTTTTCCAAAATCAGCATGATGACCGTGCTGATCGGTGCCATCTGCAACATCATCCTGGATCCCATCTTCATCTTTGGACTGGGTCTGGGTGTCCGCGGTGCCGCACTGGCCACCATCCTGTCCCAGGGTATTTCCTGTGCATGGGTATTAAAATTCCTCACTGGCAAAAAAACAGTCCTGCGCCTGCAGCGCAGTCGCCTTGCCATCCAGTGGAAACTGGTGCTTCCCTGCATCGCCCTGGGATTGTCTCCCTTTATCATGCAGGTCACCGAAAGCCTCATTGCTGTGTGCTTTAACTCCTCCCTGCTTCGCTACGGCGGCGACGTGGCCGTCGGTGCCATGACCATCCTGACCAGCGTGATGCAGTTTGCCATGATGCCGATCCAGGGTCTGGCTCAGGGCGCTCAGCCCATCACCAGCTACAACTACGGCGCTCGCAACGTGGACCGCGTCAAAAAGAGTTTTCGCCTGCTGCTAGCCACCAGCCTGACCTACTCTACCACCATTTGGGCACTGATCATGCTGTTTCCTCAAGTCTTTGCCGGTATCTTTACCCCCGATCCGGTGCTCTTAGACTTTACCGCCGGCGCCCTGCGGATCTACTGCCTGGGCCTAGGTATCTTTGGTATCCAGCTGGCCTGCCAGATGACCTTCGTCGCCATCGGCAGCGCTCTGTCCTCCATCCTGGCCGCCTGCATGCGCAAGCTGGTACTGCTGATTCCTCTGATCTTCATCATGCCTCTGCTGATGGAAAACAAGACCATGGCCGTCTACACCGCCGAACCGGTAGCCGATGTACTGGCGGTAGCCTTTACTGCGACACTGTTTGCGGTGCAGTTTAAGAAGGCACTGAAGAAGATCTCGGAATAATCCTTTTGACTCGACACTTCATAAAAACCCTAATCATCTATATGTTGATTGGGGTTTTATTTGACATATCAAACAACAAAAAAACCGATAACCTTTCGATTATCGGCCTTCGTGCACCTCCAGGG